>JAWAJM010000130.1:0-2519 GCA_038996625.1 Candidatus Aenigmatarchaeota archaeon | reverse complement strand
TTGATGGAAAAGAATTTAAAGTTATTGATATAACCTCAAGATACCCCTATCCAGTTTCAAGCCTTTATCCCAAGTTTATCAAAAATTACTGTGATGTCATTTATAATGTAGCCAATAACAATCCAATTCCAGTAGAAGTAGATATAAACAATCCATATTTAGCTGAATTGACTGTTTACACTATAGACAGTAACCTCTGGAGACCTATCTATGTTAATAATCCTAAACTGGTTAACTTTAATTCTGATGGCATTGGATTTAGAAAAGTAATTAAATACGATGACTTGTATTGGTTTGTCCCTGGAGATAACCTGGTTTATACTCTTAATGCTAAAGGAAATACATTAAACCAAGCAGTAGAAAAAATTAAATCTATGCTAAGAGAGGTATCTTGCTACTCTATTGAATATAACGATAACTTCTTTAGCTCGGCAGAAGAAAAAATCCAAGTCCTAAATACTTTTTCAAAATTTAGGTTTGAGCCTAAACTCACTTAAAGCTTTCTACTATTAACTGAAAACTATCAAAAAACCTATTCTGTTTGTTAGGATGAAGACTGTCTAAAGGCTTAGATAAGTCTAATTTCCACCGCAATAAAAAGGTTCCAACTCCATTAGGTCTATAAGCTAATCTTTCTTCATAACCCATAACCCCTTCTATCCTGGCAAATCTAAAACCTCCTATCCTAAGAAAATATTTCTCTCTTCTAATTAAACTTTTACCTGTGAGATCAGTAGTTAAATAGGGTTTTGAAATAAAACCTAATTGATGAGAATGACCCATTATGTAGACATCAGCATCAAAGGAAATAGCTAAATCTTCTACCCTATTAAGTAAAGTGCCTCCTTTCTGAGAAGACCCAGCTCCATGATGACTGTAAATAGTAATTTTCCTATTTCTAACTTGCAAAAACCTCAAACTAACTATGCATTCATGGTCTAAAGTAGCATTAGCTACCCCTAACTCATTAGCAATGAAAGAAATAGGGTCTAAACCAAAACTACTATAAAATTTACTTTCATGGTTGCCTCCATGTATCCATAAACATTTATCTCTTATGTCCCACAACTCCTCTACAGCCCTCTCAATTGAATAATTTAGTATCCTGTCAGCATTCTGTAAAAAATCCTCTTCGTAATTGCTTGCTTGAAACCTCTTATCTGAAATTGGAATAAACTCTAACAAATCCCCTCCAATATAAAAATAGACATTGTCATTATCTGCAATGTAATTTTTTAATCTTTTCCAAAGCTTGACATCCCTAAAACGGGAACCTAAATGCAAATCAAAAATAGGAACTAAAACAAAGTCTTTTAAAGGCTTGTCAATGTCAATCCGAAATATCCTCATTTCCACCTCCTTTTAGAAATTTTTTATAATTCAACAAAATTAACTTCCCCTAAACTGGGGATATTGTTACCTTCATTATCATCTTTAATCTTTTGCTCTCTTATCCCGATACCACCCAATTGACTAAAGAACCCTTCGTCTGTAAAAATCTTAGGCTCCTCAGTCAGTTTCAATGAATTCATATTTTTGAAAAACCGACAAGTATCATGCACCTTTCCTTTCAACCTGTTTTTAAAAAAACTTACTATATGCTCGTTATTTTCATTAGCTGAAATACCTATCCCAAAACTAATCTTCTTTGATATTCCTACTTTTGATTGATAAATATCCTTCATATCTACTATACCTTCTTTCCTCTGTTTAGGATGCCCTTGAGATGCTATCCAAATTCCACACTCCCTTGTATTAGCATACCCATCTAACTTGGTCATTATAGTCTCATATTTTGCATAAATCTCCCTTACCTTAGGCTCATCAATTTCATTTAAATAATCTATGAACACATATAATAATCCATCATCAATATTATTCAACTCCTTCAAAATTTCATCAATAGGAGTAAAAGGCTCAAAATACAAAACATAAATTCTATCTTTCATGGCTTTTACTACATCCTCTTTCCCAATAAAAGTTATATACTCATAAACTGACTTCGGAGCATTTTCTCTCAAATATTTTAACTCCAAATCAAATAAAATACTAAGCAACCTAACCCATACCTCTTCAAAAGATAACTCTAAACTAACATAAACAAACCTAAACTTCTCAGAAATTGGATTTTTCTCTACATTGTAATAATACTCCAAAAACCCATTGCATAAAATATTCATAAGCAAAGTAGACTTTCCTACTCCAGGAGCACTGACAATCAATCCCAACTCCCTCAATCCTAATCCGTTATCCATAAAATGGTCTAAATAAGTATAACCAGTAGGACAGACAATACCTCTAACAGGTCTTTCTAAAGCAAAGAAATCATCTATAGTATAAATCCTCTTTTTCTCTTGAGTAGTCTTAATATTAAAATCAGAAGCTAATTCCTCAATCCTATTCTCTCTATACTTGTTAACAACCTCCTTAACCTTCTTGTGAAGTTTACCTTTTATAATTATTCTGTTAAGAACCTCTAAAAATACCTTCTTTCCTTCTGTATTATTTCTAATATTCTC
>JAWAJM010000129.1:0-2555 GCA_038996625.1 Candidatus Aenigmatarchaeota archaeon | reverse complement strand
GAGAAAATCGGACGGAAATACTTATACGAACCATGTATTTAAATTATTAATTACTAATATTTGAGAATATAAAGCGGAAAAATCAAAAGATTTTTACTTCTAATCTAGATTTTGATTTATGGAATCCAAAGTTGCCATAGTAAAGACAAATGCTAAAGACGTGCTTGGAGATTATGCTACAGCTATGAGAATTGCTGAATTAAAAAAATCACTAAAGAAAGAAAATAAAACGATTCTGAAATTGAATCTCTCTTGGACTAAGTTCTTTCCTGCCTGCTCAACGCCACCATGGCAACTCGATGCGGTTTTAAAATTTTTAAGAGAAGAAAATTATAAAGAGATAATTGCAGTGGAAAACCAGACAGTTGTAACTCATCCTTGGAAAGGGGCTTACTTTAACAAGTGGCTTCCTATTTTAAGAAAATATGGGATCGAATTCGTCCCTTTAACAAACGTGGAATGGGTTTACTATCAGCCGAAAACAGAAATGCTTGCAATGTATGAGATTTTTAAAGAAATCTTGATCCCAAAAATCTTTTTTGGAACAAATATTCTTCATCTGCCAACAATGAAAACACATGGTCACACGATCACCACGGGGGCAATAAAGAATGCCTTTGGCGGTTTGATACCTAAGTATAGGCATCATGCGCACAAAAGAATCCATGAAGTCCTGGTTGACTTGCTAGCAATTCAAAAAGAGATACATGAAGGAATTTTTGCAGTAATGGATGGATGTATTTGTGGCGATGGTGCTGGCCCGAGGACAATGGTCCCTAAAGTTGGAAATTTAATCCTTGCGAGCGACGATCAAGTTGCAATTGATGCTGTTGCAGCAAAGATAATGGGTTTTGAACCAATGAAAATCGACTATATACGATTAGCGCATGAAAGAGGTTTAGGTTGTGGAGATCTCGATCAAATCGAAATACTTGGGATGGAAAAAAGCGAGTTCAAAAAATTGAATTTTGGATTTAAAGTTAAAAAGAGCCCAATAATAGCGTGGGATCAAAGGTTAAGAAAGGGGACTGAAAAGATTAAATGGCTCCACAGACTTCTTTTCTATTCTCCAATTTTTAAAATCTTCATCTTCGCTTCTGAATTTTACCACGATAAGATTTGGTATCCGACTGTTGGAAGAAAAAGAATTAAAGAATTTTTGAAAAGCGATTGGGGAAATATTTTTCTAAGTTACGAATACGGTGAGTTTCCAAAATATTTAGAGGTAAAAGAATGGGATCCTTATTGATCGAGTGCAACTCGCATGATACTAAATGCCTGATTTTTTCCATTTAACCAAACCAAGCTCCCTTTTAGGGGAATATCTTTTGAGAGGAAAGAGTAGGTATAATAGGAGCAGTATATATTCTTGAATAAACTAAAATCGGGTATCAGGTGCGGTAGTTTATCTTTACTAATAAAGACTACTTTATCGTTAAGTTTGTATTTTATGTATAACCCCAATTCTGAATTATCCCTAATACTCTCTATGACCAAATCCTTCTCAGTTATAACTTCACTTAGTTTATCAGCATAATCGTAGATAGGATTGGAGCTAAATCCACTCATTAGGTAAAAACTTGACAAAGTGAATGAGACACCTATAATAGTTAATATGGCTAAATAGAATGTCAAAGCCTCCGTTTTTCTTGTTCCCCATTTATCCTTAATATCCGAGTAGCTCGTAGCAACAAAATAAACGAAAAGAATTGGCAAAAAATCCCAACGTTCTAGGTTCCAAGACTCATAAAAAATTGAATGAACAAATAAAATTAGAAATGTAGGAAGGGCGCATAATGTTTTTAAGTTTAGCTTAAAAAACTTTAAAGATACAATAGTAAGTGCTATAAAGAATATAGCACTGAATAAAGTTGCTTGGGGCATAATTTGGATAAACTCCGGAAATCTGCAAACGAAAGTAGAGGTTAATCCATAATATACTAATGTAATTTGTTCTACTATACCTCTATTCGATGAAAAGAACCACCATTCTGAATTCAAACGATAATCCGAAGCTGTTAAATTTAATATTAGATCAAAAATAGATGTTCCTTTCAACAAAGATATAATCCCATAGCTAATAATTAGGGGGAATAAAAGATATAGAGATGGTTTTATGTAGATCTTATAAATACTTTTAGATTGATCTTCATTGATTTTACACTTTTCTTTATTTTTTAAATATATATACATAAAAAACATAATAAGAAAAACTGCTGCCTGAACGTGTATTAATATCGCAAGAGATAATAAAATAGCAGAAACTTTCCAATTTTCTTTTAAAAGGTAATAAATAAAAAATACTAAAAAAGCGTTCATCCATATATTATCCTCTAAAGAAGTAACTAAGAAAGTAATCCCAAAGTTAAAGAGAACAAAAAATGATAAAATAAGAGAGAAAATAGTATTCTTAGTTTCGTAATAAGAAAATTTAAAAATACCGAATATCAATAAAATTGCAAAGAAGATAGTTAAAAGTTTAATTGTCGTAAGAGTATCTAAAAATGAAAGTGAAATAACTAAAAATGGGACCATCAGATGTTTTAGGTTTAGGT
>JAWAJM010000128.1:0-2579 GCA_038996625.1 Candidatus Aenigmatarchaeota archaeon | reverse complement strand
ACAATATGCCTTATATTCTCCTAATGGATAGTAAGGAGCAGTATAATCTATATAAAAAGTATTTCCTATTTTATTTGCTGTGAAATTGTTCCAATTATTATTTGCATCTAAAATAGAAATATTTACATTTAAATTACAATTACGTTCAGATTGGCAATCCTCTAAATCATAAACACTACATGTTATTTCTATTCCTTCCCCAGATTCTACTTCAGAAACATTTGTTGAAACTTGTAAAATTTTGGGAGGATTATTAAGAATATTTATAAAAATTGAAGAGCTTGAAGATATATAACCTGAAGAATTAGAAAACGCAGTTATATTTTTTGTTCCTAAAACTGAATCATCTAAAGGAATTTGCCATTTTATTGAATCTCCTATTCCAATTAAACTATTTTCAAAGTACCAATATGTTTCATGAGGTGGATATAAATTACAAGAAGAAGTTACTGAAGAGTTTAACCAAATTTCTTCTCCTCTATAAAAAGAAGAGTTATTTAATGGATATAGAATTGAAACATTGAGTATTTCAGTAATGGGAATTGAAAGAGTAAATTCATTATTAGTTTCATTAAGTTCTTTAATTTCATTTAAAGGATCAACCTTAACAACAACATTATTACAACTTACTTCCCAATCACAATAAGTTTTTGAATATGATTTTTTAGTAACATTAATTATTTTAGAATCAAATAACACTCCATTTTCATAACAAGAAACATTTACATTATACGCATTTGCATCTCCATCATTAAAAACTGTTATATTTATCCTAGTCAAATTACCAAAAATTGGCCTATCTTCATATTCAAATGAAGAAGAATTTATAACTAAATCACTTAATTGCTTACAACATAATTTATTGGAATAATAATTGCATTCTGCAACGTGAGAATTTACATAATCATATAAAGAAATTATACAAGTTTCATCTTCATAACAACTACTTCTTATTTCACATTCTATTGGATAAGTAAAATAGCCTACACAAAGTTTTAAGTTATAATAATCACCTTTAGCTACGTGAGAATTATTCATTTGATAAAATGAAAGAATTGGTGATGTTGAAATATTACAAGTTTGGTTGAAATAAGAATAGATTTGATCACAACAAATGTTATAACTATAATAACCACAAGCTCCAGCATGAGAATTTTTAGTTGAATATAGAGAAAATAAGCATGTTTCTAATGGTAAACAAGATTGTGTTGTAATTCTACATGTTAGTGAATAAGAAATATTAAAAATTAGAAAAAATACTAAAAAAAGAACTAAAAATTGTATTTGTTTCATAAATAATTTATCTACATTTCAAAAAACTTTTATACTCAAAGTAAATACTTATATGAGAGAGTTTTCACTACTAGGTGAAAACAAAAACAAAACTGAAAAATTAGAATTAAATTTAAAAAACCTGGAGATTGAACTAGAGATAGCTATAGATGTTTATATTCATCCTTCACAAAAAACCCAACCATGCTTTGTTGATACCCCAATTGATCTTTGTGAAGGAAAGGCTTACAATTTTATTGAAAACTTAAAAAAGTGTAAGTTTAATGTATGTGAAAAAACTTTTAGTGAAATAAAAGAACTCCATGATATTGTATTTAAAGGAGAAGAACCACCACTTTTCGAACACCCGATTTTCTTATTTGACAAATCTCTACAAAATTTGTCTTATCTTTTAAAAAAATTAAATGAATACTCAAAAACATGTACAGTTTTGGTTGGTCGTTCCTCCCGTTTAGCATTTCTTTATTTGGTTTTAGAAACAGACTTAGAAGATCTATATTGGCTTCGATCAAGAAATGAATCAAAAAGTGGACTTAAAGATTTTTCTGTAATGAGTGGTATGGCACAATTAGGTAGAGAAATAAAATCAAAAAATTATGAAATAGTTGTTATTGTAGATGACTTGGCAATAAGAGGGCAAACCATTGATGATATTAGCAATTCTTTAAAACAAATAGTTAAAAACTATAAGGTAAAAATAATTGGAACTCCTCTATTGTTTGATGCATCTACCTGGATTTATTACCATTATCCTAATAGAGAGGTTCCTGATTTTGAGGAATGTTACGGAATTTACCTGGATTTGTTTTTAAAAAAAAGAAAAATACAGAAAGAAAGAAAATTGAATAAAATATTTGAAAATTTTTACCAAACTCCAAAAATTGGACCAGTAACTGTATTTGCTCCGTATACAAATACTCTTTCACACGTTACAGGCGACACTATAGAAAAATATTATTATTTGTTGGATGTGTCTAAAGGTCCACACAATAAAATTGATAAAAATTATTGGAAATACTATAGGAAATTGGAAGAGTTAGAGGAGTCTGTAAGAAAAATAGCTTTTGGACTGAGTAATAATTATACTAAGATTATAGAAAATAACACAGAAAGATTTTCAGACAGAATAGTTATACTACCAAGAACAAGATAGATAATTTTTCATGCCTTAGAGGTAGGGTTTTGTTCCCCGCTCCAAAATTAAGGAGGTGATCCAGCCGCACCTTCCAGTTGCCGAGTTAGCAGAGATTTAATCACCTCCTTACTCATCATCAATCAGAGTCAAG
>JAWAJM010000127.1:0-2616 GCA_038996625.1 Candidatus Aenigmatarchaeota archaeon | reverse complement strand
CAAAACCTTCCTTCACATCTTTAAGTTTATTAAAGAGTTCTTTTGATTCATTAACTCCAAAAAGTGAAAGAAGATATTTGTTTAAGATAAGGTATTTTTCTATATTCATAGTTTTTCCTTTTTTACTGCTAGATCTGGGCTAACAATAAGCAATGTTTTTAAAGGTATTTCTTCCCATCTTTCCTCTGTTAACTTTTCTGAACAAACCAGAACTGCTTTTTCTCCTAATAATGATTTGCTTCTAAGCATTTGTTTCGTATTTTCTGATAAATGATTAAAAGGCTCAGATTTGGTAGGATCTCGCTTAAGAAAGTAAAGAGAATAATAACTTTCATTAGAAGATGCGTTTCTATAAGCATATAAAACATTTCCGTCAGATAAGATAAAATTTAATCCAGTATAGTTTCCGCATTTGTATATAATTTCTAAAGCATTTTTTATTCCCTCGACCGGATTTTTAAGTTTTTCAATCTCTTGAATTAATAATAGGAAATATACTTCTGAATCGGTTTCTCCTTTAATTTCTATTTCATAATTTTTTTCTAAGTGTTTTAGAAGGCATTCTTTATTAACACTTCCATTATGAGCAAATATCCAGTTTTTGAAAGAAAATGGATGGGCATTTATACTGGATTTATTGCCATAGGTTGCTTTTCTAACATGGGAAATGATAATTTTTGACCTTATATTTTTTACAATTGAAAAATTGTACTCTTTTAAATTTCCAACTTCATCTAAACCCTGTTTAAATATCTCTGCCTTTCCTTTAATATAATACCCTATTCCCCACCCATCAGGATGTTTATAAGAAAGCTCTCTAAAAGGTTTATTCGCTAAATTAAAAGAAAACTCAATATCTACTTCCTTGTTTGCTATAATACCAAACAGTCTACACATAAGTAACGTCCATCAACCTCTTAAATTCCGGTTCAATATACCTTACTTCCCAGTTTTGAGGGGTTAAAACATTTTGTCCGTTTATGTAAACAATATGTGGTTTCCAATTTTCAAGTTCTTTTACGATAAACTCTTTATCTTTTTTGAAATCTTCTTCTTCCCAATCATCGCTATATTCTCTCCAAACAATAGCGATGTTTTTGTATTCTTTTTCTCCAAGTATAAAGAGATATTTTCTTTCATTTTTTCTTACTTTAATTTTTTTAACTTTTATACCTAAAAGATAGTTAAAAGTTTCTGGTATATCTACAACTGCTTCTTCTGGTTCACCAACTTCTTGAAGGTTTACCTTTAGTTTATATGCAAAAGGATTTTTAAGACGTTCGATATTTAAAAGATAAGGGCTTTCTTTTGTTTCAAAATCAAGAAAGTATTTGATAAGATATTCATCTTTGAAAAGTTCTTGTGCCTGTTTGTTTTCTTTAAGTTCAATATTATCTAAAGTATCTTCATATTGCTCAAGGATTTGGTATTTGAAGAAGACTCCTATTCCATCTGTATCTTGTGGTTTACCTTCTTTCCAGTTAAAAGAATATGCCACTTTTTTAATTCTTGGAATAATAACAGTATCAAAATAATCTGCCATCTCTACAAGAATAAATTTTCTTTTTCCTCTGTCTTCTTTGTTTAATTTCATAACTGCGTGAGCGGTAGTGCCAGAGCCAGCAAAAAAGTCTAGAATTAAGCTTTCTTTACCGGTGCCTATATTAACTAAATACTTTATTAAATCGGTTGGTTTTGGATATTCAAAAAGTCTATCGTCAAACAAACCTTCTATTTCTCTTGTTCCAAGTTCGTTAGGGTATTCTAAAATTAAAGTGTCATAAGGATTAGTTCTTTCTCTTGGTTTTCCTTCATTGTCTACAAGTTCGTATTCTTTGTAAAATACTTTCCATCTGTTATTAATTTTACGAAATACAATAAAATCATTGGCAATCCCCCATTCTACTTTTTCTTTCGACCATCTAAAAATCCATCTCTTGTCTAAAGGATTTCCACCCGGCCAAATTTCAATTCTTTCCGGTGCTGGTTTTTTTTCAAAATTTTTCCCATCAAAAATTTCAATAATTGTACCTTTTTCAATAATAATTGGATAGTCTAAACTTGCCGAATATTGTATACTCCCTCTATCTAATTGATTTAAATCAAAATATCCTCTTTCTTCAAAATGAGAATCTTTGTATTTTAACCTTGATATATTTGCTGGTTTTCTATTGATTTTTGCTTTATCAATTTCTTTTGAATAGCATATAATGTAATCATGAGCATTTGCTACATATTTTATATCTTGTCGTGGTGCAATTCCACTCTTCCTAACAAAGGTTGCTATAAGATTACCTTCGCCAAATAAATGATTACATAACATTTGCAAACGAGATGTGGAATTTATCCTGATACTCTCTCTCAGAGTATCACCAATACTTATAAAAATCACTCCATCTTCTCTTATCAACTTTTTTGCTAAGCTTAATCTGTTTTCCATCATTGTAAGCCAACTCGAATGTTGGTATCGGTCTCTATACAAAAACTCATCACTTCCAGTATTGTATGGTGGATCAATATAAATTGTCTGCACTTTCCCCTTATATTTATTCAAAATCAAATTCAAAGCCTGCCAGTTTTCACTTTTTATAAGTAAACCATCTAAAATATCATCTA
>JAWAJM010000126.1:0-2641 GCA_038996625.1 Candidatus Aenigmatarchaeota archaeon | reverse complement strand
GGTTTTTCTCCTAAAGGAATAGAAAATCAAGAAGATGTTAAAGAAAGAAAAGAGTTTTTGAGAAAAATAGGCTATAAACTTTAAACCTTTTTCTTTTTAATTTTTATTTCTTTTTCATTTAAAGGAATTAGTTCTCTTTCTAAATTTTTAACATCTAAGTTTGGAAATTTTTTCTTAAGTTCTTTTAGCTTCTCTTTTATAATTTTTTCTCTCATTATAAATTTTAATTTTTGAAAATATCAAATAATTAACATATGCGCCAGTCGTCTAGCCTGGTAGGACACGAGCCTTCCAAGCTCGGAGCCCGGGTTCAAATCCCGGCTGGCGCAAAAAATTTTATTATTTAAGATGTTTAAAACCAAAAATGGCATAATTTTAAAGTAAAGTATAAGCTTTTATATTCTGATGGAATATTTAAATATGACATCAAAGAAGATCTTAAAAAAACTTACTACTTTTCTTGTAATTATGTTTTTACCTGTTTTTAATATATCTCTTGCTGAGGGCGGTATTCTTCCATGGGTACATACTATAGGTGCTTGGTGGCTTTTCTTTTTCGTAATAGGTATAGCTTTTATATTTGCTGGTGTGATTTTCGGACAAATTAGTTATATGTTAAGAAAATATCTATGCATAATAGGTTTAGTGATAATTTTTATTGGAATGTTTGGAGCAAAAGCAGTTTATTTAATCCCTTTCTTGGGTGGGGAGAAAACAAACTTTTATACTCGCTGTGAAAGTGTAAGTGAAAGCAATATAATAGAAACGATAAGTTGTATATTTATTGGATACGCCCCCACAGGTTTTGAGTTATATACTTTAGGTACTTTTATAATATTTGGAATTATTGCACCTTTAGGTATATTAATAGCTTTATTTTATGAAGTAACGAGGGATATTTTTACTAGTTCAGGAGTTAGAAATGTTGTAACTTTCCTTTCAGCACTAATAGCTTTTAGGACTTTATTGGCATCAATGTTTTTCGAGCTTTTAAATTATGGTTTTGCCGGACTAGGTATTATGCTGGTAAATTATCTCTTCTTTATGATAATATTTAAGGTTATGCAAAAACTTTGGAAAGGAGCTGAAGAGATAAGGTCAATTATAACATATACTGCAGCCGAAACAATAGCAGAATTAACGAGGCAGTTAAAGAACGCAGAGGCAATGCTTTCAACATTATCTCCAGATACCGACTTATATAAGTACTATCAAAGGAGGGCAAAAGAACTTAAGGAAGAAATAAAAAAACTTACAAAAGAGGCAGGAAAGATATCATCTCAGCCTGGAAGTGGTTAAGAAATTTATTAGAATAGTCTCCACGATAAAGTAATCACAAAGTATTTATTTTTAACTACCTATTAGTAATAATGGATTTGATAATAAGCATATATCCGGAAAGCGCGGTTAATGGGGTTAAAGTTTTTTGTGAAACCCTCTATTCTAATCTAGATTTTAAAACGGAATTGGTTGGTATATGGTTTGATGAAAAGTTAAAAACGGAAGATAAAATTATCGAGTCTACCGAAGAGAAAAATAAGGCGCATCTAAAAGAGTATTTAAAAAAATATATTCTTAATAAAAATCCAAACATCATTCATATAAATACATACGCTATAGATGTCGATTTAATAAATTTTTTATTTGAAAATTTTGGTGATAGAACAGTATATACAGCCCATGCAATTCATCCTTATCACCACCCACTAAATATTTTTACACAAAACCCAAACACCTATAACTATAATTTTGTTAAAAGGTTATCAGAACTATCAAGCCTAGATAGAAGTTCCGAAGATACAGTAGAGGAGCTAGCGAGGCAATTTGAAGTTAATTTAGACTATAATTCAAAAAAATCACTATCAATATACTCTTATTTGATAGCTCTTCAAAAAAATCTAATAAAGAAATCCAAAGAGGTAGTTTATGTTTCTCAACATGCAAAAGAAAAGGCAAAAGAATATTACAATGTTGATAGAGGTATTGTAATTAACAATGGAACAAATATATTTGAGGAGTATGAAAAAAGTAAAGAAAAATACGAAATAGAAGCAATTTTATGGAGATCTAGATATAGATTTGATTCTTCTGATGTTTTATTATTGTATATAGGTAGGGTTGATGTTAACAAAGGTATATTTGATTTATTAGATGCTTTTTATAATGTTAGTAAAAAGTTAGAAAATTTGAAGCTAATTTTGGCTGGAGAATGTATAGATCAGGATTTGAAAAGAAAAATAGAGAATAATGAATTATTAGGAAAAAATCTTTTTATAGTAGATGATTTAAATAGGTTGGATAGAAATTCTGTAATAAGGCTTTACTTAGCTTCAGATTTAGTTATATATCCTTCTTATAGGGAGAGTTTTGCATTGGTTCCTATCGAGGCGGCTTCACTAGGAAAACCTGTTATTGTAAGAGAAACAGATAATATGGTAAATTATGTAAAAGAAGGTTGGGCTTTTGGTTTTAAGGATGTATCAGATTTAGAAGAAAGAATAAAAGAATTGAGCAAAGAAATAAGTAGACTGAGATTTATACCGACAACGCCATCAAGCTTGAATTTTTCAAAAAAAATAATAGATGGTATGAATTATGTGAGGGAAAAATACTCTATAAGAAAAACAGCTGAAGAATATAA
>JAWAJM010000125.1:0-2683 GCA_038996625.1 Candidatus Aenigmatarchaeota archaeon | reverse complement strand
TTAAGAATTGTTATTTGTCTTCCAACTTTTCTACCTATATTGTTAGCATAATTTAGAATTTCATTTTCATTTTCTATTATTAGGTTTGTTTTCAACCATCCGTATTTTTTGTGATAGACCCATATTGGTTTTTTTGAGCCATTAATTGCAATTTCTTCAAGATAAGGATCAGAAAGTAAAAATTCTATTTTTCCTAAGCCAAACATTTCTTGAATTAAAATGCCAATAAGTATCTTTTGTGTTTGTAAATCTAAATATGGCAATTGTTTTTTTAGTATTTCCTTACCCCTATCCATAAACTTGGACTTTATCTGCTCATAGCTCTTAAATTCAGAAATTTCACTAGATTTTATTGGTATTTCAGATAAAAGAATTGTTTTTACTTTTTCTAACAAAGCTAAAGTTCCTTCAGAAATTTCAGGAAACCCTAATTCATAATAATATACAAAGTCTTCTGTTTGTTTTATTTGAACTTTAGCTTTAATATCTTCAGATATAATTTCGTAACTTTCTATAAGCTTTACCATTACATAATTTTGGGTTTTAACTTTATAATTGGTGATTTAAGAGGCCTATAATTTATTTCAATTAATCCTTTTTCTTCCAATATTTTTGCCCACTCTTCTACTAAATTTTCACTTATAGATAACTTATTGGCAATTTCTTTAACTGTCATTTCTTTCTTTTCCAACAGCTTTAACATATCATCAACTTTAGTATATATTTTTTCTTTTATTTCTTCCTTAGAAACGCCTCTGATCAAATCAGTAAATGTTATTATTCCTACTAATCTTTTTCTTTTATCAACTACTAAAAGCCTTTTTATTTTATATCTTTCCATTTTTCTTTTTGCATTTTCTACAGTATCGTTTTCATTAATACAGATTGGTTTTTTCATAAACTCAGCCACCTTATATTTTTTCAATATTTTGAGATCGTTTTCATTTAATTCTAACAAATCTTTTTTTCTAACTAATTTTAAAATATCAGTTTTGCTTAATTCTCCAACAAAATATTTTTTATCTAAAACTGGAGCACCAGAAATATTTTTCTCAATAAAAATTTTTGCCGCGTCATATAAAGTTTGATTAGCATAAAGTGGTACTATATTTTTTGACATTACTTCAGAAACTAAAAGTTTCTTTTTTTTAGCTTTTGGACCTTTCTTTAATTTGATATATTCTTTCTCTTTGTTTCTTATATTTCTAGCTTTCTTACCAAGTTTTTTAATAAAAGAAAAAAATTCTTTTATCATAAATATGATTTTGATTTTTATCATAAAAATGATTAGCCCTGGGCGGGACTCGAACCCGCAACCCCTCGCTAACTTGTCTTCATTATTCAGATTAGCGTATTACAAGGCGAGTGCTCTACCGTTGAGCTACCAGGGCATAAAATATTATTTTATGGATAATTTTAAACTTCTTGCTATTATATCAAGTTCAAATCCAGAGGTTTTACTACCAACTAAAGCACCATAAGAATTTGCTATTATACCACTTTTAACAAAAGGAGACCCCAAATTTACACTAGACCTTTCAACATCTACTTTTAGTACTTCCCTAATAACTTTAATATCGTTCTCACTGGCATCTCTATGAACAATAGCTCCATTGTTTGTGGCAAAACAAACACTTCCAACAACTTTAATATTTGCAATTTTTGTTTGATAAACCTCTACATTCAAGCATTCTTCTATTTCTTTCAAATTTTTCTTGGATATCAAATCGCTAACAATAGCACCTTTATCATTGCTACATATCAAATTTCCTATTGCGGTGAATTTTTCTTTTAAAACCATAACGTTAATGCCTAATCTTTTTATATTTTTTATTTCGTTTTCTTTAACTATTTTTGGTAGTATTATTCCGTTGGAGTTTCCAGCTATAAATAGTCCAATTAATTCTGATTCTGCTATTGAAAGCTTGAAACTTGGAACTTTAAGTATTTTTGAATAATCCTTATCAAAAGAAGAAATAAAAAATTTGTCAGTTGCAAAACCATAAAATCCTATATTCACATCTCCAAAGTAGTCTTCTAAAACTATCATTAATTTTTATTGATTTTATTTTATATTAACTAATTGGTTCAATTTTATAGATTTCCCCATCTCTAATTACTTTAACTCTAATTTTTGTTATAGGTTTTTTTATGCCTCTTTTCCATACAATTTCATTTAATTTCGGTGATAATTTAATCTTTTCAGACTTAAGCCTTTTTTTCAACAGTCTTCTTATTGATAGAATAGCTATTTTACTTCTTTTCCACTTAGCTTTTTTCACTAATGTTTTTCTTAAGCTAATTGTTAAGATTTTTTCCTCTACCATAGATTTTATTATTGTATTATTCGGTTTAAAAATCTTTTAAATATTACAATAAAATACTAATTAGGTGAAAAAATGAAAGCAATAAGTGCCTTCGTAGCTACTATATTATTAGTTGGCTTCACAGTAGCTGTAGGTGCAATAATATCAACTTGGTTTTTGACATATACAAGAACAACAACAGCAGGAGTAGGATCAGCAACAGCATGTGCGGCAGGAATGTTAGATGTTTTTATTCCAAGTATTTCAACAAACGGCGATCAAGTGATAATTCAAACATTGAATAGAGGAAGTGTAGACCTAAAAAATGTTACAATTTCAGTTATTTGTGGAACAGCTTCAAACGGTTCTGTCATACC
>JAWAJM010000124.1:0-2719 GCA_038996625.1 Candidatus Aenigmatarchaeota archaeon | reverse complement strand
GTAAATATAACCTTTCCAATTCTTTGTTAAATCTTTTGATTTACATCTTGGGCACTCTTTTTCCATTGTTATTGTTCTACAATTTTTACAAGCTAAAACTATTTTAGCCATTTTTATTTTTTAGCTTCTTTTTTTGTCTTTTTTTCTTTTTCAATCCATTTTATATTTCCTAATCCAGGTTGTCTCATTGTCAAACCAACTTTAAACATATTTTGCTCAAAACTTACAGAAATTATTCTTGCAATAACTTCATCATCGATTTTTAAAGTTTTTTTAGAATTTTTTGCTAAAAATATTCTATTTTTTTCATCAAAACTCATATAATCATCTGTTATTTGACTTATATGGCAAAAAGCATCTAAAGCTCCAATTCTTATTATTGCACCATTTTTGTTAGCGTCTATAACTTTACCATAAACAATTTCTCCAACTTCTGGAATATAAGCTAAACATTCTATTACAACTTCAAAATAAATGTTTTGATTTAGTGGAATTAATTTTCCTTCAGAATGTTCTACTAAATTTAAAACTTTTAGAATAATGCCAAATCTTGTTACAGAATTTTCTAATTTTTCTTTTACTGTTTTGAGTAAAGAATCTTTTAAATTTTTTCCTAAATTTTTTGGCTGCATTTCTATAACATCTTTTATTTTTAAAATTTTGAACATTAAAATATATTTATGAAACAAAAATTTAAATTATTCTCTATTTCTTTAACGCCTCTTTTAATGATAATTATAATAATCTCAATATTAGGTTTTATTTCATTTTTTATTTTTTCGCTAACACCAAAAGTTGTTTTAACATCTTTTTATAAGCCCATTATTGATTGTAAAGAAGGAATAGTAAGAGTACTAATAGAGTATTCAGGAAAAACTAATTTGACGAAAAATGAAATTAAAATATTTTTAAACGGAAAATTTTTGAGAGAAGATTTTTATAATTTTGTAGGCTACGAAAATTATTTCGAAATAATTCTTCCTTTAGCTTTTTTAACTGAAAAAGAGATTAATGAACTTTTAGTATCTTCTTATGGAAAAGGAATTAAAATATCTTTAAGGAATGAATGTGGAAATTTAGAATCGTTTTTTATACCTTTAGAATTTAGAAATTTAAGTTTGGTTGCATATTCTTCCCCGCACTGGGTTGTAATAGACTATGTTTTAGGCAAATATTCAATATATAGAAGCACTAACGGAGATTTAATTGCAGAACAAGGTCCTTATGAAGGAGATATACCGATATATACTGGTTTATATAATTTTACAATTCAAACATCTTTGAGTAGTTGGGATAATAGACCTATAGATTCTCCAATTATAATTTTTAAAAATCCTAATCTAAACGATATTTGGATTTTTAATTGGACAGATCCTCATGGAACTTTTAGATTTAGAATGTATCCTATAGAAAATGCCTTAGATGATATGCTTATTTTTTGGGAAGATTTATTTAATCCTTTTTCTCCTCCTAGCTCTCTAGATGATTGGAAAGATCATGTAGTAAGAGTAACTATATTACCAAATAATACTTATAGAATTGCTGTTCATTTAGCCAAAGGCGGATATAAACATGGATTTTATGCTTTTACTTCTTCTTCTAATCCTTTAGAAGGAATGTTAGTATATGAAAAACCTTATGGTCAAACCTTTTCAAATTTTAATCAAGGATTTTATGATGAATTTAATTCATGGACAGTAAAGTTATTGAGCTAAAAGCGTTAAATATATATTCTATTTTTATAATAAATTTATGGCAGCAAAAAAAGCAATAAGTGAAGTTTTAGCGATGCTTTTAATGGTAGTAATTGTAGTTGGTTTAATAGGGGTAGCATACTTTTTTATAAGTGGAATGGTCACAAGACAAACAGCAGGTACAATACAAGTAGGAGCTGTAAATTGTATGGTAGGACAAAGATTAGAAGTTTTAGCAACAAATGTTGGAACTACAACAATACCAGCCGCTGAAATAAGAGTTTTTATAGGTGGTGGTTTAATAACGGCTAGAACTATTAATGCAGAAGATAAAGCAACTGCTCTAACAAATATAGATCCTGGTGTATCTTTTTGGATTTTAATTAATGATGTAGATCCTAATACTGCTGGAAATCAAGCACCAGCAGCAGGAAGAACTTATAGGGGTCAAATAGTATATGCAGGAAAAGCAACAGATTTTATGATTACTTGTTAATATAAAATTTACAATATCTCCTTATTTTACATTTTTTACATAAAGGATTTTTGGGTAAGCAGATAGTTTGACCATATGCAACCAAAATTCTATTATATTTTATTTTTAACTTATCTGGTATAATTTTTTCTAAAACTTTTTCTGTTTCTTTAATATTTTTGGTATTTACTATTCCAATTCTGTTAGAAATTCTATGTACATGAGTATCTACAGCAACATATGGTAAATTATATAATTCGTTCAAAATAACTTTAGCAACTTTATTTCCTATGCCTGGAAGTTTTATTAATTCTTCTAGAATTTTTGGAATTTTTCCTCCAAATTTTTCTAAAATTTCTTTTGCAAATTCTTTAAGAATTTTTGCCTTCTTTCTATAAAATCCAACACCATAAAGCAAATTTTCCAATTCTTTTTGATTTATTTTTACTAAATCTTCAAAATTTTTAACTTTTTCAAATAATCTTTTGCAAACATTTATTGTAGTTGAATCTTTCGTTCTCGTACTTAATATTGCAAAAATAGAAATTTT
>JAWAJM010000123.1:0-2792 GCA_038996625.1 Candidatus Aenigmatarchaeota archaeon | reverse complement strand
CACCCTCTAATAATACGTTGAGGTCTTTTTCCAAAAGAACAATATCGGCTGCTTCTTTGGCAGCATCCACCGCACTATCTACAGATATACCAACATCGGCAGTGTGGAGTGCTGATATGTCATTTATACCATCACCCATATAGCCAACAACATTCCCCAGTTTTTTAAGAGCTAATACAATCCGTTCTTTATGACTGGGCTCCACTTCGGCGAAAATGTCAATATCCGGCGCTATTACAAGCAATGCCTCATCTGCTATCTGCTGAAGTTCTTTACCGGTTAGGACCTTCGGTTCTTTTAATCCAATCTGTTTAGCAACATTTATCGCCACCTGCTTACTGTCGCCAGTTATAATTTTCAGAGAAAGCCCTAATCTGTTTAACTTCCTTATAGTTTGGGCAACATCCTTTTTGGGCGGATCAAAAAAAGCAAGAAAACCAAGAAAAATCATACCTGTTTCATCTTTTTGGGAAATGGTTCTATCTTCGTTCATTTTCCGATAGGCAACACCGAGAAAACGAAAACTATTTCTGTTAAATTCATTTAGACGTTCTTCAATAAGGGGATAAACCGTGCTAATCTCAACAATCTTTCCATCCGATATCTCCGCTTTTGAGCAAATTTCTAAAATATTAGAAATTGCTCCTTTGGTAATCATTATCACTTCATTTTCTATTTGTACCAAGATACTTAACCGTTTGCGAGTAAAATCATAAGGAACTTCATCTAGTTTTTTACAACTGGCAAGAGAAAATTTTTTAAAATTCAATATGGCTTCGTCAATCGGATTTTTTAATCCTGTTTGATAAAAGGCGTTAAGATACGCATAAAAAAGAACTTTTTCGCTTTCTCTACCTTCAATATCAATTGCCTTTTTTACTTGAACCATCCCTTCTGTCAAGGTACCAGTTTTATCCGAACAGAGAATATTCATACTGCCAAAATTTTCTATCGAAGCAAGTTTTTTGACAATAACCTTCTTTTTTGCCATTCCTTTGGCACCATGCGCTAAATTGATGCTTATGATTGCCGGCAAGAGTTGAGGAGTAAAGCCAATTGCCAGTGCCAAAGCAAAAAGAAAAGAATCGAGCACCGGTTTTTTCAAATAAACATTCATACCAAAGATTATAATAACGAACAAAGAAGTTACTTCCATTAAAAAGAAACCAAACCTATTAACTCCTCTTTGAAATTCCGTTTCCGGAGGTTTGAGCTTTAAACGCTCGGAAACCTTACCAAATTCGGTGGAACGACCAGTATAAACAACCAATGCTTGGGCACTTCCGCTAACAATGTGAGTACCCATAAATAATGAATTGGTACGGTGGGCTAACGGTGTATCGGCTGGAATAATACCCGGTTCCTTTTCTACCGGAAATGTTTCACCGGTTAAGATTGCTTCATTAACAAAAAGATCTTTTGATTTAAGGATTAAACAGTCGCCAGGAACAATATCACCCGCACCAAGAAGAACAATATCACCAGGAACAACATCTTCTACCGGAATTTCAACCGGCTTTTTATCACGCAAGACTTTGGTTTTTACTTGGACAATAGCGAGAAGTTTGGCAATCACATCTTGGGCATTCTTCTCTTGAATAAAACTAAGTATACCGCTGGCGATGACAATTATGAGAATTATTATCGCATCGGTAAATTCTTTAAGAAAAAAAGATAAAATAACTGCAAGAATAAGAAGAATAATAATCGGACTTTTAAATTGGGAAAGAAAAAGAGAAAGAGTGGTAAGTCTTTTTGAAGGCTTTAAAACATTGGGACCATATATCTTAATACGTTTGGCTGCTTCAACACTCGTGAGACCTTCATTATTTGTATTGAGTTCTTTTAAAACCTCCGTAGGTTCTTTATTACAGAATGGCTTTGTCTCCTTTTCTGTCATTTCTTTTTATATATAGATATATAGAATATAAAGTTCTTTTCAATTTCGCTATAATTTTAATTAGTTCTATCTTTTTGTCAAAATATTATAAAAGTACGTAAGAAAAGTTTTTGTAATTTGTCGCAAAATGAATTAAAAAAAGTGGTAACCTTTTGCCCCTCTTTTCCGTTATATATATGTAAGGGAGAAGAGCCTATGGCCCTTCACCACCTAATTTATATAAAAAGGAGGATATTATGGTAAGAAACGCTTATCAAAGAATTAATAAATATATCGCTAAATTAGAACCAGAAATTAATAAGAAAAGATACGATGCCTTAAAAGAACAGATGATTGAGAATGTAATCCCAAAATACCAGGAACTCGCTTCCTTGGATACCAAAATAAAGGCAATCTTGGATTCCCATCCAGATACAATACCTACCCAATATGTATATTATTTCTCTTATGTTAAGGAAGTCTGGCGACTTACTAATAAATATTCGGGGATTATGCTTTATAAACTTGTTGCGATTACTGAAAGTAAATGGGAAGCAAAAGGCTTAAATAAAGAGATTATGGAAAAATTAAGGATTGACCTTTTTAGTATTATCCTATGAGAAAATTAAAGAGAATGGTTATTAAATACTATTTCAACTTCGGTTGTGATTACCCAAAATCAACTTATAAATATTATTACCAAATGAAGGAACTCTTAAAATACGAAGAGAAGTTAAAGGAAATTTTAAAGAATTATCCTATTCAAGAGACCTTCTATTTAGGTTATCTTAACTTTCTAAGAAAAGCATACAAATTGATAAAGAAAAGAAGACTACAAGAAGTTGAAAATCTTATTAAGAAAGAAATGGTAAGAAATAAGTTGGAAAAGGAGGTATTAAAGGAGTTGTATTTT
>JAWAJM010000122.1:0-2807 GCA_038996625.1 Candidatus Aenigmatarchaeota archaeon | reverse complement strand
TGTTATATATTTCAAAATGCCAATAACCCCAAAGTTTGGAGAGAATATCATAAAATTCCTTGGGATGCCAATAAAGTATATTTTTCCATCTTGGATGAAAAGGATTATCATACTCCCAATTAATTTCGAAATCCTCTAGTGATATATCTCCTCTGTAGATAGATGCATATGTTAAAACTTTTGTTATAGGATTTAAATCCCATAATAAAGCATTTCTGTTGGTGAGAGTTGCCTCTATTGCTACAGTTCCATATCCAGCAAAGGGATCGAAAATCCAATCTCCCTCTTTGCTGTATTTTTCAATGACATATCTTACAACATGTGGAATAAACTTTGCAGGATACATATAGAGCCCGTGAGTTGCATAAGTTGTCGATGGAAGTTTAACTATTTCTCTAAATACTATTTCCATTATTACATAGTTACAACTTAATTGTATGTATTTTAAAATATAATTTAGAATCTTCTTCCCCTCTTTCTATCGTTATATAATATACTTTTTCATTTAAGCTTAATCTATTTTTACTTTCTGTTTCTATTTCAATACTTGATATTAAATGATTATATCTATCATATATTATTCTTAAAGTTTCATCCAAACTTAATAGACCTATAAGAAAAATATATTTTCTGATTCTATTTTCAGATTCTAATCCATAAATAAAAGAATCTATTTCTCTTATTAAATAGTCCTCTATATTATAAAAAATCATCACTTTGTCATCCATAAGTTTTAGATGTTTTTAAGTTTTTAAATATATTTTTACAAAACTTTTATAAATTCTAAAAAAGAATTATTATTTTGATCTCGTAGTATTTTTAATAAAAAATAAAGGATAAAGCCTTATTTACTTTCCTCCTTTTTCTTAGATTCGAATACTTCCATTCCTGCATAGGTTAGAATTGCTGCATTAACTACAAACGATAATATTATCATAATAATTGAAGAAACCTCTTCCGACATTAATGTAACATATAATATCCCTGAAATTAACGGATACAACAATAACATTATCCATAATATTACAAGCAATATAAATACTTTTCTTGCATTTGGATTTTTATCCATAGCTGCCTTTAAAGCAAGAGCTGCTAACATTCCTATTGCCCCTGAAAAAAAAGTTATAATTGCAGCGTACTTTCCTATATTATATTTCCTAAATATAAAATAAACAATTGTTGCCATCACTGCAGCAACTGCTAAATTCATCAATATAGTCAGCCAAGCTTGCTGAATATATCTAAAATAAAGGGCAACTATATCTATAATCGTATCTAACGTATCCATATATCCTTTTTACTTTCTTTATTTATAAATTTATCTTCGTAGTAATAGTACTATTATTATCACTATTAGTATAGCTAATATAACTATTAAAAGATTTTCTGTAGAAATTGGAAATAATGCTTGTATTCCTCTTGGTTTTACTACTACTTTTACTTCTGAGCTAACAGATTTTCCATTTATTACATTTATAGTTATTGTATGTTCTCCTACTTTAGTGGCATATATATTTAAAGCTATGTTTGCTTCTTGTCCTACATTTAGATAAATAGTATCTTGTGATAGCATACAATATAATTCTCCACATACTGCCGAAATTTTAAATGTTCCCGGAGCATTTCCAATATTTTTAATATTTATAAATATATCTGCTTTTCCTCCTTCTTCAAGTTCTAGGTATGTTGGTACTACTATTATTTCCGGAATTGCAATCCCCTCTTCTTCATAATATTGTGGTGGTTTTTGTTCTTGTTCTGGTTGTGGCTGTTGCACTTCTCTAACAATAATATATGCTATTGCTGAATCTTCTTCTCCTTTCGGACCTATTGCCCTCACTGTAATAACAAACTCTCCTGCTTTTGTTCCTCTCACAGTTAGATATTCCGTAACTGTTTGTCCGGGATCTACCGTAACTGAGTTTTTAGATAAGGTACATTCTAGTTGAGAGCACTCTGCAAGTAGATTATATGTTGTTCTCGATGTTCCTGTATTTTTTACATATATAGTAAATCTATATTCTTGATCCTTGTCTATTGTTGCAAATGTTGGAGATATAGATACATCCGGTATGTTTGCTGCTTCCATTACAATTAATGTTAAACCTATACTACTGCTTCCTCCATATGCTTGAGCATTTGCCGATACTTGTAGATTATATGTTCCGGGAGTGTTTGAAGATGCTGTTAATATAACATTTGCAGATCCTCCTTGCGGTATTACCACTGTAGTATGTGATAGAGTACATGATACTCCATATGGACAATTTGCAGATATTGAATATGTACATTGAGTATTTCCATTATTTCTTACAGTGATGGTATATGTGGTAGATCTTCCCACTTCTATAGTTTTTGTCGTAGCATCTGAGACTAAAGATACTGCACATGTATAAGCTTCTCTAACAGTTAAGGATGCTGATGCCGTTGAAGAATATCCTGTAACAGGTGATGTTGAAGATGCTGTAACTTGTAGGTTGTATGTTCCGGGAGTATTTGAAGATACTGTTAGAGTTACAGATGTTGAAGATCCTGCATTTAAAGTCACTGATGTAGATGATAAGGTACATGATACTCCATATGGACAATTTGCAGATATTGAATATGTACATTGAGTATTTCCATTATTTCTTACAGTGATGGTATATGTGGTAGATTGTCCAGCATCTATTGTTCTAGATGTTGGAGATATTGTTGTTTCCACAGTACATGCTGGTTGTTGTACTGTTAAAGATACTGTTGTTGAATTAGAAAATCCGGTAACAGGTGATGTTGAGGATGCTGTAACTTGTAAGTTGTATGTTCCA
>JAWAJM010000121.1:0-2809 GCA_038996625.1 Candidatus Aenigmatarchaeota archaeon | reverse complement strand
TCTTTTTCCTAATAATGTAGCTTCCATTTTGTCGTCTTTAATTTTTATAAAATTCCATGAAGACAATAAATCTAATATTTCTTCAATTTTCTCTTCAATAATACTTATATCACCATATTGAAAAGCGAAGAATGTAGATAGAAAGAAATTCTTTAAACTTTTTTTGGTTAAACAAAATTCAGAAGCTATTAAAGCCAAAACATGCATTCTTAATGAAGGCTCATTAGAAAGCTTAGACCTTATTGGTTCTGGTTCTCCATTTATAAAGATTTCGAATATTTTTTCAGCTTCATCTTCATCCTTAGCTACTGTTATTGCCTCTCCATATTTATCATACTTAGGTCTTCCACACCTACCAATCATTTGATAGTAATCTATAATAGGAATATACCGATATCCATACAACTCGTCGTATCTTCTTATATCTCGAATCAAAACTCTAAAAGCAGGTAAATTTACACCATAAGCCAAAGATGTCGTTGATACTAAAACCTTTATTAATCCATTTTTAAAATTTTCTTCGATAATTCTTCTTTGTTTGCCGACTAAGCCAGAATGATGAAATGCGACACCACCTTTTATACAACTAGACAATCTTTTGCATTGTTTCGTGCTAATTTCTAAAACATTTTCTATTTCTTCACTCACCTTCTCAAGTTTATTTAAGTCGTCTTTTTTCAAATGATTTTTAACAAATTTAGAAAGCCTTTCTGCTAAACTTTCTACATTTTTTCTAGTAGAACAAAATATAAGTATTTGTTTGTTTTTTGAAAGCGTGTCCAAAACAATACCTTCTTCAATTTCCAAATTTTTATCTAGTTGAATTTCATCTCTACCAAAGAATTTTACTTTAGAATCAAATGCGATACCCTGGTAGAGGTTTACTGGTCTAAACTTGCTTTCAAGCAAATCACAGTTTAACCATTGAGCAAGTTCCTTACAATTTTTTATTGTTGCAGAAAGACCGAGTATCTTAAGATTTCTAACAATTTTTTTTATTTTTACAATAACTATTTCTAGTGTGGCACCTCTTTCAAAATCGTTAAGTAAGTGAATTTCATCCACAATTAGAAGACCAACATCTTTAATCCAATCTGCCCCATGTCTTATTAAAGAATCTATTTTTTCATTCGTTGCTATTATTATATCATAATTTTGCAACCAAGGGTCTGAAGAATCATAATCTGAAACTGAAATAGCTACTTTATTTTCTTTGAAAAATTGTGAAAATTCTTCATGTTTTTCAAAAGCCAAAGAAACGAGGGGTGATGTATATAAAACTTTTTTTCCATTTTTTAAACATTCTATAGCTGAAAGAAACGCCATTAGTGTTTTTCCAGAGGCAGTTGGAGTAGAAATTATACAACTTTTTTCATACAACTTTCTTTTTACAAATTCTTCTTGGGGAGGATAAAGTTTGTTTATTCCAAGAGATTTTATTCTTTCAATCCACTTTTCTTCGAATCCAAACTTTTTTAGCTCATCAACTTCCATTGGATTATTTTATTTTGTAAAAAATATGAAAATATGCTGATATTAGGAATAGAGGGTACTGCGCATACTTTTGGAATAGGTATAATTGATGAGAAAGGTAAAATTTTAGCTGATATAAGAGACATGTATATTCCTCCAAGCGGAAAGGGAATTATACCAAGTGAAGCTAGAAAACATCATTCAGAGGTTAGCTTTTCAGTTTTAGAAGAGGCACTCAAAGAAGCAAATGTTAGTATTGAAGAAATAGATATAATTGCATATTCAGCTGGGCCAGGTTTGCCCCCTCCATTACTATTTTCTGCTAATTTTGCCAAAAATTTAGCGGAAAAATATGGCAAAAAACTAATTCCAGTACACCATGGAATAGCACACATAGAAATAGGTAGATTGCTAACTAGTTGTAAAGATCCTGTTGTTGTTTATCTTTCTGGTGGTCATAACACTATTTTATCATTTGTGGAAGATAGCTACAAGATATTTGGGGAAACACTAGATATAACAATAGGCAATTTGTTCGATACGGTTGCAAGGGAAATGGGTCTAGAAATGCCAGGGGGGCCAAAAATAGAAGAATTAGCAAAAAAAGGGAAATATGTTAAGTTACCATATTCGGTTAAGGGCATGGATGTTTCTTTTAGCGGTATTCAGACAGTATCTTTAAAATATTTAAAAAATGGTTTTAGAAGAGAAGACATAGCTTATTCTCTTCAGGAGACATGTTTTGCTATGTTGACAGAAGTTACAGAAAGGGCACTTGCACATACAGAAAAAGAAGAAGTTCTTTTAGTTGGGGGAGTTGCTGCAAACAAAAGACTAAATGAAATGATGAGAATGATGTGTATGGAAAGAAATGCTAGACTATATGTTGTTCCAATAAAGTATGCTGGTGATAATGGAGTAATGGTAGCTTGGACAGGATTTTTAGCATATAAAAATGATAAAATCCCTCAAATTTCAGATATAATCAAGCCGAAGTGGAGAATAGATGATGTAAAATGGTTTATTTAAAGAGGTTTAAATAATTTATGATTTTAAAAAGAGAAACTTTTGATAAAATACTTAAGAAGTATGGTGCAAAGAGGGTTTCTCCAGAGGCTTCACAACATTTTGCAGAATATTTGGAGAAAAAGATTTTGGAGTTATTAAAAGTAGCTAACGAGTTTTGTATGCATGCCAAAAGAAAGACTGTAATTTTAGATGATATAATATTGGCTAAAAAGAGACTTAATTTAGAATAATTAATATTCTTATGAAAGTCGCAGAACTTATTGAAGAGTTAGAAAAAAAGAGCGGATTAAATAAAGAGGAAATAAAA
>JAWAJM010000120.1:0-2835 GCA_038996625.1 Candidatus Aenigmatarchaeota archaeon | reverse complement strand
GATTTGATTTAAATGGATGTGAATCTAACCATGAAAGCAATTCTTTACTATAATCTAAAATCCTAACTCTTCTCCACCCGGTTTTTCCTGAAACTAAAATAAAACAACCGTAATCATCAAAACCAACGTCTTTAATTTTTATGTTGAGAAATTCACTAATCCTACAACCACTTTCATATAAACATAAAACAAAAGCTTTTTCCATTATATTTTTTCCTTGAGAAGCAATAAGCTCAATCTCTTTTTGAGTTAAAATTTGCTCAGGCGGTTTTTCATTGTTTTTCTTAAGAGTTGTTTTAATCCATGCGACTTCTTCAGGATAATTTCCTTCTAAAGTTCCAAATTTAAGCCATCTGATATAAAATTTCAATATTTTTTTAAAGTCGGATTTAGTTGCTTCAGAAAAACTTGACTCATTATTTATCTTAATAACCAAATTCTCAATGTCTTCTTTTGTTGCTTCAGAAAAGTCTTTACCCAAAAGTTTTCTCAGACTTTTTAAGAAAGTTACATACTTTTCTATTCTTCCTTTTGAATAGTTGTTTGCCTCAAGCTTTCTAATAAACTCAAGAATCTTTTCATATGTTTTCAAATCTATATTTTTCAGGCTTTCTAATTGATTTTGTATTATTCTTCCCCTTTTGTATAGGTCCATATCCTTTACCTATAACTACAGTCTTAAATACTCCATGTATGGGCGTTGGATAATTAGAATTCGCCCGGGACGGAACTAATTTAATTATCCAACGCCCACACATTCAATTATTAATATTGTTGTGTAAAATTAAATCTTTTTCTCTAAATATATCGTTATTTTTAAAAGTTGTGGATCTTTATAAATAACTATATTTTTAGACATCCACGATATATTTTTATTTAAAAATACAAATTTTATTTAGATAAAATGAATTTTAAGGCGGGTTAAAATCAGACTAATGTAGGATTGAAAGATAGCACTAAATATTTATAAATCATCAAATATGTATTATTTGTTAAAATCAGACTAATGTAGGATTGAAAGACATTAGTTTTGCCCTGGTTAATTAACGCTTTAGGTGTTAAAATCAGACTAATGTAGGATTGAAAGGTTTGAAAGCCTCCAAATATTGCCATAGCTATAATGTTAAAATCAGACTAATGTAGGATTGAAAGTAACTTAATCTTTCAGGAACTGTTAATTGAATTTCTTGTTAAAATCAGACTAATGTAGGATTGAAAGCCTAAAGCGTTAATTAACCAGAACCAGGGCAAAACTGTTAAAATCAGACTAATGTAGGATTGAAAGATTGCAGCTGTTAGATTACCTTTCCAAGTTGCTGTTACACGTTAAAATCAGACTAATGTAGGATTGAAAGTTAATTTTAGCATAAGCATACATCATTTCAATAATTTCTTTGTTAAAATCAGACTAATGTAGGATTGAAAGTGAGAGCATTGCAAAGTTAAGTAAACATCTGAATTACGTTAAAATCAGACTAATGTAGGATTGAAAGACAAATTTTTCTTAATTATATAATCTAAAGCAGTATCAGTTAAAATCAGACTAATGTAGGATTGAAAGACTTTATCGAGATATTTGGTATGAAAGAGTTTTTAATTGTTAAAATCAGACTAATGTAGGATTGAAAGGTTCTTCTATTTCTTTAAAGAATTCATCAGGATTTTGTTAAAATCAGACTAATGTAGGATTGAAAGGTGATTAGGAGTTATCAAATCAGAATGTTGTAAATGAGTTAAAATCAGACTAATGTAGGATTGAAAGTTTCATTCTTATTGTTCTAATTTTTCCATCTCTACAGTTAAAATCAGACTAATGTAGGATTGAAAGGCGGATGTCAACAAATTTAGTATGTTTATTTTGGATAGTTAAAATCAGACTAATGTAGGATTGATACAAATCTTAACATTTTTTTCTTTTTAAATTTCTGCATATCCTATTTCTTCAAAAAAGCTGTTCACATCTTTAATAAAACTTTCAAAACTTTCTATTGATGGTTCACAAATTCTAAACAAAACTGGTTGTGTTACACTACCAATCCATTTAAGGTTATATTTTTTACACACTTGTTTAATTTTTTCTTTTCTTTCTTTCGGTTGATCTGTATAGTCTACATAAATAGTATCAAAAGGACTGATTACTCCTGGAACAAAAACCCAACCCCAATTACTTAAAATAAGTATTCCGGAAGGAGATTCTTTTTTATAAAAAAGTACATTATTAAAGTAAATAAAACTTACAGTTTCATTTTCTTTTTTTAAAAACTTTTTTAACGAACCTATGAAATTCTTTGTCTTTGATTTATCTCCGGGGTATTCTCCTATGTGTTCGAAACCCGATTTTTCAATTTTTTCTACAAGCTCTACTAATTTTTCCGGTTCTATCGCAAAAAACTGCAAAGTTTTTTTATCCTGTTCAAAATGAATCAGACTGTATCTCTTTATAGAATATTTCTCTTCAATTCTTTTTATCAAATCAATGCAACTCTCATATATCATTATATAAATAAAATTTTGAATAAATATCTTTATTTAAAAGTCTCCTTAACCATTTCTCTTCATAATTATTAGTGTTGACGTTTTCATAAATAAATGATAAGTTAAAGTAGATGGAAGTTTATTCACTTTGTTGCACTGTTTTCTTTTTCAAAACTTCCTCAACGCCATCGATTAAATTTTTCTTAACAAAATACTTATACGCATCTAAACTGAGATATAGATTGTAGTTTCCATCTACATCTTTACTTACAGAAATTAAACCAACAGCCTTTAGCTTCCTTACTATTTTGAAATATGTTTTCCTTTTCTTCACTATTTCTTTCGCTTCAGATACACTTA
>JAWAJM010000119.1:0-2836 GCA_038996625.1 Candidatus Aenigmatarchaeota archaeon | reverse complement strand
TTTTCAAATCGTTTTCATATATAATATAAAGGTAATTTAAAACTGCTTTGTATGCTTTATCTTCTTCATACCCGTCTTTTTTAAGCTTTTCTAAAACACTATTTCCTATATACATCCTTATTATGTTTCTTCTTGTCGTCAAACCGTCACAACTCATATAATAATTTTTCATGGTAAGCTTTATAAGGAGGAGATAAAGAAGAATATGAAAAGTCTAGTTTTTATATCTAAGGAAAATAAGGTAAAAAAGATAACCAAAGTAGATATAAATTATTTTTTGCTGAAAAAACTCTCACAATTTATACCCAAAATTAATTCTAAAGATTTTAGTGGATTTTCCCCACCGGAAGTTTTTGTTGGAAGAATAGGATATCCTAAGGTTTTTGCTGGTCCTGTAGTTACAAAATTTAATAATCCAGAAGATCTTTTATATACAGAAAAATGGTTTGGTAAGAATTTAGATGAAATTTTTGCTTTGAGAATGCAAGCTATTAGAGGAAAAAGTTTAATTAGGATAAATGATGTAAATAATAAAATTGTAGAAAAATTGCAAGAAGGTATTCTAAGTAAAAATTTTGTTTCTACAGAAGTTAGATTCAAAAAAATAGTTCCAAATTTTAAACTCTCATTTGATCATCAACCATATGGTCCATCTGCTGTTATCGAAGACTTTAAAATAAATCCTAGCTCAACTGATTTTAAAATAGAGAAAGTTTTTTATGATAAGGACTTAAAAGCAAAAGAAGCAGTTTTTAATTTATATTCAAATGGTGTTCCTGTATCAAAAATTCAACAAGCATTTAGCATAGGTATGATTGGGGTTAAAAGAAAGCTTGTGCCAACTAGATGGAGTATAACTGCTGTAGATGACATAATAGGTAGAAGTTTTTTAGAAAAAGTCAAAGATTATGAAACCATTGATGAATATAGGGTTTATTATACGGAGTATTTGAATAATAAGTGGATTATTCTTATGTTTCCGAGTTTTTGGCAATATGAAAGTATAGAAGCATGGTATCCAGGGACAATAGATAATTATTTTGGTATAGGTGGAGATTACGAGATTTATGAATTTAAGAAAGATTATGCTAGTATTGGTGGCTGTTGGTATGCCGCTAGAGCCATGATAGCCGAACATTTATATAAAGAAAAAAGACAAGCTGGAGTATTAGTTTTAAGAGAAATTCACAAAGGCTATATTCCCGTTGGAGTTTGGAATGTCAGAGAAACTGTAAGAAACATGTTGAATGGAAAATTTGAAAAGTTTGATAACTTAGATTCAGCACTAAATTATATTAACTTAAGGTTGACAATACCTTTAAGGGTTTGGTTATTTTACTCTAAGATTTTAAAAGACTTAAAATCTCAAAAGAAAATAAAAGATTTTGGAACGGAATCTAAGCTCCGATGAGAAATAATATTAGTGTGGTTTCTCTTGAGCCTTTAGTTATATATTTATTTAAAGATAGTATAAAATAAAGGATTTTTTGAACATAATTCAGATTTTTTATTCTAGAAAATTTGGAAAATCTTTAGCAAAAAATATTATAAGCTTTACTTTTAACTTAGCTTATTTTTATTATTAAATAATATTGTATAAGGGTATACCTAGTAAAATTTTTAAGTACGAAAAAGACTTTATTATGATGCTACAAATATTAATAAAATGCAGGAAAAAGGGAAGTCTAGTATGAAAATCGCTATAGCTAAGACTAGAAACTCTAGGATTTCTCTGAAACACGCGGTAACTATATGCAAATATTTGAGAGGTAAAAAACTTTCTAGAGCAAAACAATTTTTAGATAATGTGTTAGCTCAAAAAGAAAGTTATGATGGTAAATATTACACAAAGGCAACAAAGGAATTTATTTCTTTATTAAAATCTGTAGAAGCCAACGCTAAGAAAAAAGGACTAAATACGGAAAAATTATTTATTAAAATTATAAAAGCAGATAAAGGCGAAACTATGTATTTACCAAAAAGAGCAAAGTTTTTACCTAGAAGAGCAAAAACTACACATTTAACAGTAATAGTGGAGGAAAGATAATATGGCAGTAGAAAAAATATTTGTAAAAGAAGGGCTAAAAGAGATGGAATTACAAGAATATTTAAAAAAGAAATTTGAAAGAGCGGGATATAGTAGGTCGATAATAGAAAGAACTCCAATAGGAACAAGAATAATAATATATGCTCATAGGCCTGGTTTAATTATTGGAAGATCTGGTAGAAGAGTTAGCGAATTAGAGCAAGAAATTAGGGAAAAATTCCAAGTAGATAATCCAATGATTGATATTAGGGAAGTTGAAAATCCTTTGTTAGATGCCAATATAGTGGCAAAAAGAATTGCTAGAGCGATTGAAAGAGGAATACATTACAAAAAGGTTGCAACTTATTATTTGGAGCAAATTATGAAAGCTGGAGCTATTGGTTGTTTAATAGTTATTTCTGGAAAAATTATGGGTAAAGAAAGATCTAGAAGAGTTAAGTTTAAAGACGGATTTATTGCTACTAGTGGTGAATACGCAGAAAGACTTGTTGATAGGGCCCAAGCTCAAGCTTTAATTAGATTTGGTATTGTTGGGGTTGAAGTTAGGATTATGAAAGAAATGCCAAAAGAATTTATTTTTGAGAAAAAAATAGGTGAGGGTAATGAAAAGAAGGGAGTTCTTGAAGAAAATAAGGGAGGAGAACCTGGAACAACTGAAAAAAAGGCTGAATGAATTAAGATTGGAATTAATGAAAGAAAGAGGATTTATTGCTAGTGGTAGGCCAGTTAAAAATACTTCTAAAATTAGAAATCTAAGAAAAAATATAGCTAGAATACTAACTATAATTG
>JAWAJM010000118.1:0-2927 GCA_038996625.1 Candidatus Aenigmatarchaeota archaeon | reverse complement strand
AGTAGATGTAGTAGTGGTTGTTGATGTAGTAGTGGTTGTTGTAGTCATTATAGTTGATGTAGTAGTAGATGTAGTAGTGGTTGTTGATGTAGTAGTGGTTGTTGTAGTCATTATAGTTGATGTAGTAGTAGATGTAGTAGTGGTTGTTGTAGTGGTTGTGGTTGTTGGCGTTTCTTCACTTCCAATACTGGTTGTGGGTTCTGGATAAACAAAATCTCTTACATATAAATTATCCCAGGTAGCATCAGCATTGGCGTTATCCCAACAAGTTCCGCTATTAAATCCAACATAAAAGGAATATCCCCCTAATACTGTGCTTGTCGTCCAATTTTCTAAGTAACCATCTACAAAGGCGTAAAATGTATTTTCATACTTTGCTAAAGTTAGCTTTTTACCTATGGCATTATGAGAAGTGTTTTTATAACACCACAAACCATTCTGACAAGGATTCACGTAATCTCCACTTGTTCCAACTGCAGTAAATGTAAAAAGGGGTGGGTTTGTATTATCTGGATGCCAATAACCTAATTCTATATGATTCCAACCACTCGTCACGTTTTGTACTGCTGTTAATCCGAATTTTTGCCAATGAGAAGCTGTAGTATAATTTACATTTATTAGAGTAGCCGTTATTGCAAACCTGTTTAATGCTCCTATATCATCAATTAAAAAGTGAGCCGCTTCATCTGCATTTAATACGGCTTCTGCATCTCTAAGTTGTTCAGAAGTAGTTTTTGAATATGCTCTATTTCCTGCTCCGAAGTATTTATAATAATAATACTGCGATATTTTGTCTGTAGAAAAATCATCAAACCAAATAAATGTTGCCGTTCCATTACTCATTGAAGTAGCACTTGGGTTTCCATAATAAACATAAATCGTTTTTGTTGATCCTGCTGGTAGAGAAGGAATCTTAACCCAGATTCTTGTGTTAGCAGAGTTACATCCAGATTCTATCCAATAACTTAAAGACGTTACATTATCACCGTCTACAAACCTTATATCATCACAATCTTCTTGCATTTTTCCAGCAGAAATTAAACTTGCCGTATCTAAAGTTACTAAAACTTGATAATCTGTAAGGTTTTCTGTTGCTGTGTTGTTTATCGTTATTGGTCTCCTATACTGCCAACTTTCATTCCACCATCCTTCTGGATTGAATTTCCAATATCCAGAAGTCACATACTTATTGTTTTCAAATCTTAAAGGAGTATACCACTCTATTTTTATTGTTTTTACTTTATCTTTCTTTAGCTCCAAAGTAGAAGAGAAAGAATGTCTATTATCACTTTTTTGCATGCTAACATTTGAAATTTCTATAAAATCTATTTTTTTATATTTTTTCTTTTCAATAACCTGTTCTTCATACTCACAGACAATGTTTCCAATGTCTTTATCTTTATACAACTTTACACATTTCCTGGTCTCTCTCGTATCTTTGCATGTTAGGTATCCCGTCTCATTTTTTGGAACAAACACCAATATATAATGTCCATTTTCATCTATTTCTATGCTTCCGTTTTCATTGTATTTATATTCATAAACTCCCCATTCTGAGCATTTTTTACTACTTAAAGTTACATTGCAGTCGTTTTCCTTTTTTCCTTCTTTATCCGCATAATTATAACAGAAATCTTCGAATTCTATCTCTCCTTCTTCATAAATTTTAAAGTTCTTTACATCATGAGTAGTTATATTAAATACAAGATTAAACAAACTATCTTTGTCCTTTTCTGTTATATTACAATAAATAACATGCTTTGTTATATCATGCTCTTCTTTAAAGCAAACTATTTCTTTTGATGCAAAAGCTATATCAAAAGAAAATATAATCATGATTATAAACAAGAAGTAGTATATTTTATACCTACTGCTTTCTTTTTCGGTTTCAAGCGTTTCGAATTTCATAGTGTTTCACCTTGATATTACCAGTTAGTTCGTAGTTTAAGTCCTATTTTCTTTGCTATTAATCTTGCAGTAGCATAGTCTCCGTACATTAAACAATTCTCAATTTCTTTCATGTAAAGCTCTTTTGCCTTCTTTTTCATTCCGAGTCTTTCTGCAATTTGTCCTGCATTGTAAAAGTTTCCTTTATCTATATATTTCATCATTAACGAATTCATTTTCTGTTTTTCGCTCTTCTTTCTACTCATCTTATCACTCCTTTAGCAAATCGAAATAAATATAAAGATGCTTGTTACTTATAACTTTCTTCCAAAAGTGCTTGTTCAAATCTTTCATATTCATTTCTACACCTTTTACTTATTTTCGACCCGAACACGAAAAGTGCCGTTAGTATGCAAGCACTTGCTATCGCTAACATTATTTCAATTTTTTCTTTTATTTTTATCATACTCATCACTCTTATTATTCTTATTTTTATTTTATTATTTATTGTTTTTCGATTACCACCTCAACATTTCAACGACAAACAAAAATAAAATCGAGTTGTAAAACAAAGTAATTATAAACTTTAATTCGACTGGAATGTAATCCAAAACTAAATAGCTTGTTGGTAAAACAAAAAGGTTTGCTACAACAAAGATTATGCCTATTAAAAATAGTTTATTCAACAACTCTCCACCAAATATCAATGCTCCTATGATTAGCAAAAATCCAGCCAAAACCGCTTTCCAATCTGTTGCAAATGCGATTATAGCATCTAAAATAGCTTTAATAAACATGGAAGATAATGGTTCCGAAGAACCTACCGAGCCATACATCGGCCTTGTCGAGACATTTGAAAGGTTTATTGTAGAGCTAATGTTTCCTACCGAGCCAGAGCTACTTACAATTAAACTCAAGCCAAGAGGAGTAAATCCCATTAAATATCCTACAATCACCGATGCTACCATTAAACTTACATACCAGCTTATATTCATTTTATCACCCAGCTACTAATATAACTATAACTGAAAATAATAAAA
>JAWAJM010000117.1:0-2940 GCA_038996625.1 Candidatus Aenigmatarchaeota archaeon | reverse complement strand
GGGATTTTTTCTTTAAATAACTTTCTTCTTACGTTTTCCAAGAAAGAATTAACAATTTCTATTTCAACGTCCGCTTCCAATAATATCATTTTTAGCTCTTTTAGTAAATCTTCTACAGCCTTTTCGTCTACCGAAGTTTTCCCCATTAGTTTTCTTATACTATTCTTAAGCTTTTCAGCAAAACTTTCTAACATAACTAAAATTATTCTTTTCCTAATAAATTATCTACAAAGTATTTTGCATCGAATTCTTTAAGATCATCATAAGATTGACCATCCGCTAGAAATAGTATTGGTTTTTTTAGAATATAACTAACACTAAGAATAGCACCACCTTTTTCATTAACATCAAGCTTAGTAAAAACTAACGCATCAACCCCTATTTCTCCGAAATATTTTGCTTGATTGACAGCATCATTACCTGTTAAACTATCTATAACTAATACTTTTAGATTTGGTTTATTTACCCTAATAATTTTTTTTAACTCATCCATCAAGTTTTCATTTGAATAACTTCTTCCAGCAGTATCAGCTAGTATAACATCAATTTTTTTTGCTTCTGCATGTTTTTTAGCATCATATATAACTGCAGCAGAATCTGCACCATATTTTTGTTTTATAATTTCTATGCCTAATTTTTTTGCATGTTCTTCTAGTTGCTCAATGGAGGCTGCTCTAAATGTATCTCCAGCAGCAAGCACACACTTTAAGTTTTTGTTTTTAAGATAGTTGGCTATTTTTGCTATTGTAGTGGTTTTTCCCGAGCCATTAAAACCGAAGAATACTATTAAATAGGGTTTATTATTTTGAATTTCTCTTATTAAGTCTATCTTAGGTAAGTCTAAAATTTTTAATAAACTATTTCTTAAAGCATCTTTTACGAATTTCTCTTCTTCACCTCTTCTTATTTCTTTAGATACAAGCTCTTTAATTAAATCTTCTTTAATTTTTTCGCAGACCTCTAAGGCAACATCAGCCTCTATTAGTTCAATTTCCAATTCTTCTAATATTGGTCTAATATCTTTTTCTTCCAAAACTTTAACAAATAGCTTCTTTATAATTTTTGGAGTTTTTTCTTCTTTAATAATCTCTTCTTTTTCTTCTTTAACTTCAACTTCTTTTGTTATTCTTTCTACAATTTTTTTTAGTTTTTTCTTTAGAAAGTCTAACATACTTTATTCTTTATTTTGAATCAGATTTAATATTTTTTGTTGTTCAGAAACGATCTTATTAATATTTTCTTCTATTTCGTTTAAGTTTTTAATTAAACTTTCTTTATTTCTTTCCAAAATTTCTAATGCTTTATCTTTTTCAAATTCAACCCCAACATTATAGCCTACGTTTACCAAAAATTTATCACTAGTTATTTTTCCAAAACCAAAAACGTTCCCACCAATAGAAAAAATAACCTCCATCTCTTTCTTTAAGTTTTGAATTGCTTCTAAAGTTTCTTCTATTTCTTCCAGATTTTTTAATATTAATTCTCTTTGTTTTATAAAGTTTTCTAAAATAATTTGTAAATAAGTATATCTTTCTGCTAAAGCCTTTCTTTTATCTTCTTCCATCTTTTAAATTTGAAAGTTAAATTAAAAAGTAAGCTTTAAATATTAATCTCAAATATAATATTGGTTGGCGGCCAGATCGGGAGGGAAACACCCGGTCTCGTTCCGAACCCGGAAGTTAAGCCTCCCGGAGGTGTGGAAAGTACTGCTCCGTTATGGAGCGGGAAATCCACGTCGCCGCCAATCCTATTTTTTATTAATCAGTAAGATTTATCTTTTGATTTTTTACTAAATATATAAGATGCCCTCGTCGTCTAGTGGCCTAGGATGCAGGCCTGTCACGCCTGAGACCCGGGTTCGAATCCCGGCGGGGGCGAGTCTTAATTTTACTTTTGAGAATTTATTTTATCAGCACAAAAAATAAAATAATGAATCTGAATCAGCTTAAAGAAATGTATAGAGATTTTGTTGAATTTCATAGAAAAGAATTTAAAAAAAATGTTAAAAACAGAGTAGGTATAGATAAAGTTAAAAATTTTTCAGAAAATTTAGTAGAAGAAGTTTTCGAAAATTATGAAAAGATAAGTTTTTTAAGATTTTCCTTAATAATTAGAGATCTTTGGTTTTATGAGAATCCGTTTTTAATAATAAAGAAATTTAATCACGATTCAGAATTTTTAACAGTTTTTCTCAAATTTTTAATCAAGAAGAGGATTGCTGTAATAAGGGGTGAAAAAGTCAAGTTTAAAATAAAATTGAATGAAATATTTTCTATACCTTTAACAGAGGACAAAATTATTGAAAAAATTAAAAAGATTATAGGTAAAATAAATCTTAAGAAGTCTGTAATAGAAAATTTTGGTATATTTTATAATTGGAAAGGAAACTATGACCAGATTCCTATAAATTTAAAATCTTCAATATTTTTAGCTAGTAAGATAACTGAGTTCTATCCATTTAAAGAGAAATTTGTTTTTGTTGGTGCAGACGACTTTGTTTATTTAATTCTTTCTTTGATTAATAAAGAATTTAGATTTAAAGTTTTTGATATTGATGAGGATCTTTTAAATATTGTGTGTAATTTAAAAGAAAAGTTAAACGCAAATATAGAAATAGAAAAAAGAGATATAAGAAAAAAATATCTTGACGATAAATTCTATGGAGTATATATAAACCCGCCATATAATTTTTCTGGATTGATAGCTTTCTTAAGATTTTCATCAAAAATAATTGAAAAAGATGGAGGTATTTGTTTTCTTGTTTTAGGAGATGAAGCAATAGGAAATAGAATGTTGTTTTTCCAAGAGCATATTACCAAAATGAACTTCATAATAAGAGATATTGAAATAGGAAAAATTTCATATTTATTTCAAAAAATACATAAAGAATGCTTTATTTTTGAAAAAAACTTTAAAAAATTTGGTTTGAATATAGAGAAC
>JAWAJM010000116.1:0-2953 GCA_038996625.1 Candidatus Aenigmatarchaeota archaeon | reverse complement strand
CACCGCAAATGTATAAAAAAAGTTATACTGTACCTAAGATTGCTGAAAAAGAAAAATTAACACTCTTCATTTTTGGGAGTTATCCATCTGTTTTGATAGTCGAAAGAGAACAAAATATAATAGATAAAGCAGTAAGTTATTTAAAATCTCTACTTAAAATAGTATGAATAAAAAAAATATAATATTTTTATTTCCAATAATAATATTTTTGTCTTTAGTATTTAATATTTCTAACTCTAGTAGCTTCGATTTATTGCCGTTTGCTCTTAATAACTTTCACTCTGGAGAATTACTAATAGAAACAGATAAAGAAGAATATTCTTCTGGAGACAGTATTAAAATAAGTATAAAGCTGAGAAACAATGAGGGAGTAGTTATACCAGATACTTATCTGGTAATAGAAATTATAAAGGGTTGTGAAAAATTCTATGACGTCGAAGAAAGAGACTGCAATATAATATACGAAAAAATAGTAAAAGTTGGACATATTCTTCCTTTAGAAAGTAGGGAAATTACTCAAGAAATAAAAATTCCAGAAGATTGGACCAGCGATATCTATAGAATAGATGTATATTGGACTAGCCAGTTAGCTCCAATATACGGAGCTCCCAGTTCATTTTTTAATCCAGCTTTTAAAGTAATTAGAATATTTGGTAAAACCGACCAACAACTATCTATAAGTATATTATCAACAAAAACAAGAACAGCAGGTGGGCTTTCTCAAAGAGGGCCGGGAGTATTTGAAAATTCTAATTTTATTACAATAGATCTATATATTTTCGCTACTGATACATTTAGTGGAAAAGTTATATACAAGACTTGTGAGTTTGATGATACTCTCTGTGAAGCAGGGTTTAAAGAATATGTAACAATAAAAGAATTTCCAATAAGTTGTAAAAAAGGTGAAAATTACTTTGAACACAAAATAGAAGTTGCCAAAAAAAATACAGCATACAGTGTTAGAATGGAGATATACGATAGTTCTGGAAAACTTTATTCTATTTATAGAGGTAGATATGTAAAACTTGGCGAGGGAGCAAAGATAATAAAAATAGGTTTAAAGGACATTTCTATTAGAGAAAACGAAGAATATTTTGTCAGAATGTCCTTAACAGGGCCATTAGAGCCAAATAGAATATATACAAGTATAAATAATGTTACAATAAAGTTTATGATATTGGATGATAACGATAAAGAAATTTATACCCATATAGATATAATACCCAAGTTAGAGTTAAACCAACTAAGAGCTTACGAAGTAAAGTTTTTGCCAAACTTTTCATTAGAAAACTTTAGAATCTGCGTAGAATTAAGTAAGGATGACAATATTTTAGACAAGTACTGCTCATCTAAATTATTATATGAAACTGCTAGAAAAGAAATCCCAGAGAAAACTGATTTTCGGAACATATTAGCTATTATTATAATAATAGCCGCGATTGTAACTATTTTTATTATTATAAAGATAAAAAAGGGAAAGTAAATATGATAAATATAAACGTAAGAACTTTTATAATAATTATAATTTTACTTTTCACTAACTATGTATTTTCAAGTTCAAATACAAATTATCTCATATATGAGACCATACCACCAGAAACAGAATTCAAACCAAGCGAAAGTTTTTCTACATGGACTATAGAAGATAAATACTTTGAACTAGTGTGTTATGACCCTCCATTTTATATTACAATAGACTCCGCAACATACCATTTACCTGGTTCTGGATGCAATGCTGCATATTACTCTCTAACAAGTTATAATTCTCCTTGTCCATCTTCCGGATATACGCAGGCCTCACTAGTGAGAGTAGAAAACGAAAATACCTTAGATGAGAAAAAAATATTTCAAGGAGTGATAACCCCGCCGAATAATTACAATTTCTTAATAGGTAAGGTTTGTTATTATTCTGTAGATATTGCTGACAACGTAGAAAGCGTTAAGGAGTCTTCATCTCAAAACTATTACTACTGCTTTGATGGAGTAGCTCCAAAATTTGTTAGCATATCTCATTCTCCAGAATTTATAGCTAGTAAAGATAATACGTTCGATCCCTATCCAAATACTTATATAGATTTTAATGGAAATTCGAAACAATTAACTCCAGACAAAATAGTTATTGATAAGGAAAGAGTAACTATTGAAGTAGCTGCAGAAGATAAAGATCCATATGGATATGAAAGAAGTGGAATAAAATCTATTTCTATAAACTTTCTAGGCACAAATTCTATTAAATCTGATTTTCAATCTTCTTGTCCAAATGGAGCAACATATACTACACCAGCTTCTCATTCCCATAATTTTTCAAATCCAACAATAGGATGGAATAATGTATCTTCTAGTATTACTGATTTTGCCGGAAATAGTGCATCGAACTCTAACTATAAATTTTATGTTTTCTTAGGCGCATTGGGAACTCAAAACAATCAAAGAAGTAATGATAAACTAGTATTTCTAAAAACTTATTGGGATTCTTCATCAGAAGTAAAGCAAATAACAAATAACTTAGGTGGAAGCTCTTCTAGTAAAATTAATTGCTATGGTTATAATTCAAAATGTACACTAATTAGAGATATTATAGGAAAAACCGATGAATTTACAGATTGTTTATGGGTAGGACCTTCTAATAATCCTAGAAATGTAAAGATATATAATTTTAAAGAAATTGTTGATTTAGAAAAAAATGAAATAGCTACTGCAAGTTATTCTAAATACGAGGAGAATAATAATAAAATAATCTATGCTTGGGTAAATCCAAAAGCAGAGGATTTAAAGAAAATTGCTATTTGCTCTAAAAACGATACAGGCATTTTAGTAGATTTACCATTCTTAGTTTCTAAAAATGTTCCAGATGGGTTTAGAATGTTGCTAACAGAAAGAAATGTTTTTTCTGTTCAATGGGAGGTAGAATATGCTAGAGAGCAAAGAGAAGTAAGTGTAGAATGTTATTTAA
>JAWAJM010000115.1:0-2954 GCA_038996625.1 Candidatus Aenigmatarchaeota archaeon | reverse complement strand
ATGTAGGTTATAGAGATCGCTATTTTTTCTTCTTTCACTTACTCACCTATAATAGTTTTTGTAAAGAAATCTTTTATTTTTTTCTGCCAAGAATCTTGCCCTAAAACTTCTTTTAGTACCCAGGGTTTAATTTTTTTATTCTCTTCTATTAGTTTTTTTGCAACATCTTTAACAGTTTCCCATTTGAGTCTTAGATATCTTGGAGGGGAGTTTTCGTTTAAAAGAATGTGTTCTATGAACTTAATAGTTCTTTCGTCATGAGAGTATCCAACACCGAAATCAAAATTAACTTCTTTTTTAATATCATTTATTTCCTTATCTCTTTCAACTTTAGCCACAATAGAAGCAGCCGAAACAACAGGAATATTTTCATCTAAATAATTTTTAACAACCAAATTATAATCCTTCTCTAAATAACTCTTTATCATCTTTTCAAATTTGTTAGAGTTTTGTTCAATAGAATCAACATATATTTTATCAGCTTCAATAATCTTAATTATATTCGCCATTTTCATAGCTTCTATTTGATCCAAGTTCACATTTTTAGACTGATAATTATTGATTATGCATGCTGGTACTTTTATTACAATTATATTTTTTGCTAATTTTTCTATTTCTTTATAAAGTTTTTCTCTTTTCTGTGGAGTTAGTTCTTTTGAGTCTTTAACTCCAATTTCTTTTAACTTTTTTTGCTGTTTGCTATCTATAGCAACTCCTGCAATTACCATAGGGCCTATAACAGCTCCCCTACCGGCCTCATCAATTCCTGCTATTATTTTGGTCATTTCATTAATTAAAACTAACAGTTTTAAAGTGTTTAATAATTAAGGAAAAACTAATAAAAACCCTTAAATCTTTTATCATCAATACTTCTAATATGAATAGGCTAAAGTCTTTTATTAGAAATTTGTTTGTAGATAAAAAACATGAAGATTATTTAGATGGTACGACTCAAATTTTTTACTCTAAAAATAGAATAGGTAGAAACCTTTTGCCAATAGCTATTTTAGGTATTGCATCTGCAGCTTTAGCTTCCTTTGGAATATACACTTATATAAAGAAAAAACAAGAAGAAGAGTATCAGAAATTCTTAAATTCAGATTACGATAACGATGGTTTAACGAATAAGTTCGAAATTGAAAATGGATTAGATATAAATAAACCTAATCCAAATGTGGCTTACGTTTACAGTAAAACAAATGATATAGATTTTGCAAAAAAGTACTCTTTAATTTTAGATAAAGATGGTATAATGGATATAAATGAAAAAAAGTTTAACGATATGCTAATAGAAAATAAAATTTTTCTTGATAATAATGTAACCAATTTAGAAAAATATTTTATTCAATTTTCTAACGATGGAAAAATTGAAAATGAAGAATTGATTAAATTAGAAAAAATTTCCAATTTAACAAAGGATTTATACAATATTATTTTAAAGGAAAGCTTTTCAAAGGAAAAATTCTTGGATACTGATTATTCCCTAGATTTAGCTATAAGGTTGGGATTTGAAGATAAGTATCCAACTAAGGAAACAATATTTGCAATTGGAAATTATGCAATTGCAGTTAGAAATTTTAATGTTGCAGAAGAATTTGAGAATTTGAAATTACTAGTTAAAGCTACAGAAAGCGAGAATGGAAAAATACTGATGGACTTTGAACCAATAATAGTAAAAGATAATCTTAATAGAAATATAGAGATCTTTAAAGATCCAAATATTCCTGCTGAAGTTTGGATAATGGCTAAGCACTTAAGTTTAACTCCTTATGTTTTAGATCATCCGGAAACTTGGTTTTCTTTCAATGCGAAAATTAGGCAAAACTATATGGATATATTTTATAGATTAGCGATTGTTAATGGAAATGACTATGGAATCCCAATCCCAACTTTTCCTGAAAAACATAGCTTAGATAGTAAAGAAGCTTGGGATGTTATTATTCAACAATGGAATTACTATTGGTATTCTACTCCTCAAGCAGGAAATATAACTCAAAGAATTACAGTATTTCCTTGGTATGATTCTAAAATCCAAGAAGAATGGATTCCAAATGAAATAGATAGAAAAATTGCAAATCTTGTGTTTTGGCAATTGCCATTGTATTATTATAAAAGAGATGGTGAACTTATAACTGGAGTAGAGGCTATGAAACAATTTCTTAATGATATGGAAGAGTTATACCCAAAAATTATTAACGATTATTTAGAAAAAGGGTGGGAAATGAGGACTTTCCATGACATGGACTTTAAAACTTTTTACGGTCATTGGCTTATAGATAGGGGGGGTCATGGTTTAAGATATACAGTAAGTGAATGGATTGGAGTTGCTGATATGCGTGATTGGAGAGTGCCTGGAGCTAAATCTTGGAATGAAAGTTTATGGATTGCTTCTATGGATACAACAAAAAATGGAGCAGACAATATTATACAAAGGTGGAAATATGGAGATCTAATTAAATGGCTTTTTACTTACAGTCTAGGTTGTGCTGATGGCTCAAAGGATGTAGGTGAATTCATAAACATATCTAACCAAGGAAATAGAAATTTTAGAGCTTTTGGAATACCGTTTATTGCTGAAGCTCACTTTTTTGGCCATTATATTGGAAGTGGAAATAATTTACAAACAGCTCATGGCTATGAGCCAGCAGTTTTTGGCTTACCTCAATATTTAATAGAAGAATTAAAAGGAAAAGCTATCATATTGCCAGGAAATGGTTATGCATTTCTTTCATCACCAAATGGATTAAGAAAAGATATAGAAATAGGAATGTATGATAAAAGAGAGCCTAATTTAAGATTTGTTGATATAGTTTTTATATTAAATCCTCTTCATTGGGATAGAAGTTATTTTTATTACTGGTATAAGAGTAATAACTTCTGGTACGGCATATCTTTAAGGGCAGATAACTATTATCCTTCTCCTACTCCAGGAAGTTAATAAAAAATTGTTTTAA
>JAWAJM010000114.1:0-2968 GCA_038996625.1 Candidatus Aenigmatarchaeota archaeon | reverse complement strand
ACACTCCCAATTAACCCATTCTTTGCATTTTATGCTGATATGATATTTACAGCAATCTACTTGAAAAACAGCTACGAACAGGAAATAATACCAGCAATTAAGCGAATGCAGGAACGTAAATGGATAAAATACGGCTACACAACTGTAGAAGTCTACGACGACGCAACAAAAACAACAAAAAAAGTATTTGCAAACAACTTAACATCTAACACTATAAATATCAAGATTGACGCAGACATAATAAGCCCTGAAACTCTATCGGTCAGACTTAACCACGAAGGTTTTGTAAAAAGTAGGAGCATTTTACAGCCCGCTAAGAATACAAGCGTTTTTTGCAAGAAAAAAGAAGGACTGGTTCGGAAGTTTTACCTCATCAACAAGAAACCAAATAGCTTTCTTAAGCTATTCTGGGAAAATCTACATATGCAAAAGCAATTTACAAACATATAAAGTAATACAAGACAATATATTTACTTTTGATAAAATTTTGAGCTTAAAAAACAACTATTTAGTGGCGATAGACAGCAAACAAGGAATTCTGAGAATATATAACAAAGAAGGAGAAATAGTATTACATTATGCAATTGGAACAAACTACAATCTACTATCAATAATAAACAACAGCAAATTAATATTTTATAAAATTAATGCTTTTGACACATACGACGAAATAACATTTAAGGTGGTCGAATTAGAAAAAGAATATAAAATATCAAAAATACAGACTAAACAGTTAACAACGATACAATACGAAAGAATACGAAACCAGCCACTAACAATTAACAATGAAGAAATACTACTACACACAGAACGAATATATGGCGTCATAGGACTAACAGTAAGCGAGCATAGATTATATACATACAATATAAAAACAAATGAAATAAAATTACGAGGTTTTAAGCAATATGCACACGAGACAATTCATTATAGCATACGTTTTAACGAAGATGACAGCATAACAGACCCATATCGCTATGTTATTGTCCCTGTGATGTTCACAACACCATACATGAACGCAGGAGCAATGATAATAAAACCAAACTTTGACTTTAAGTTTGGTCCAGCTGTTCCACAAGCAAACAAACCACGCCCAGAATGCCCGTCGGGAATAGCATACATGAACAATTATATAGTTTACAAAGTAGACGCATCACATTTCGATTATTATAACATAAGCGTATTTGATAGAAAAACTGAAACACTTAATAGAGTTTATTCATTATTTACTTTTAAAGACTACTCAAACCACCCATTAACTTTGCAACCTGATAAAATAGTAATTCCAGCAAGAGACAAAATTATTATATTTAACACAACAACAAAACAAATATCAGAATTATCAGAACTAACTGATAATGCTAAATTTTTATCTCTAGATACAAATCTAATTTTAATAGCAAGAAATGTATTAAACACGACAGAAATAGTAATTTATGATATAGAAAAAAAGCAAAGAATAAAATCAGCAGTATTAAATGAAGCAACAAAGCAAATAATATCACTATAACAAAACTTTTTTAAATATCAAAACACTAAACTATAACATGCCAAAAGTAACGTCTGCGCTATTTGAAAAGCTACAAGGAAGTATAGCAAACAAATACAGCTTTAAAACATACGATGACAAAGCAATTATATTAACAAAAAAAGCAGAAACACCAGCACATAAAACAGAAAAAGCAATAAAAGCAAAACAAAACTTCAAAATCGCAACAAAAAGCTATAAAATGCTATCAGATAAAATAAAACAAGCAATTAAGAAGATAGCAGACAACTTTTATGTTCAACCAATAAATCTATGGACGTTTTGGGTAATAAACGCTATGAACAAATACCCGGATGTAGACTTAATAAAACTACTACAACAAATTAACTTATTCAAATTCTACCGTGTAGGAAGATTTTATAACATGAACTACTCAGTAGCAGCTACTGCAACGCAAGCACTAACAGCAAACCGACTTTATGCTCAACTATTCATTACAGGTAGAAAATTACGTTTTGACGCTATCTCGGTCAGAGTTACAACTGCAGCGACTGGCAATTTGAAAATGGCAATTTACGACGCAGACAACCAGCTTTTACCATACAAAAAATTGAGTGAGACAGGAGACATAAGCACGTCAAGCACTGGCGATAAAATTGCAGTTATAGATACAATACTCGAACCCGGGTTATACTGGTTAGCCTTTATTTCAAACGCAGCCCCGACGCTCGGAGGAACAACAGCCGCATATTGCCTATCACCGCTTGGACGCACATCACCTTATACGACAGGTATTAATACCGTTTATTTTGACATAGGTAGCTACACAATGCCCGAATACTTTCCAAGCAACCCAGTAGAAACAGCAATACCAAGCCTTATAGCTTTAAGAGTCGCTGAAATTCTCGATTAAACTTTTTTTAAAAAACAACAGCAATTAAAGCTTTTTACAACCTTATTTTTTCAAAATCTTTTTTTAGAAAGCTATTCCAAAATTTATAAGAACGCAGAAACCTTTATTAACAAAAAAAACATAAAAAAATGTGGTGAGCCCTATGGAAGAATTCGAAAAAGAGTTTAAAAAAGTTTTGGGGAGCATACCAGCATTCGTTGAAATAGCAGGAGAAACGAGATGCACGAGAATGGGAGCAATGTCGGACAGCTACGTTTTTGTGGTAGGGAAAGGTAATATTGAACCAGACAGAACAGAAACGAGCAGAACAGGACGACATGGTGCCAGATACTGGTATCTAAGCAAAGAAGAAGCAAAAAAAGCAATGTTTGTGGAGTTCAGAATCAGCAACACAGGAAAACGCGACGTAAAAATAACCAACAGCCCAATCCCAGAAATAGAAACGTGGATAAAATGGATGTGGATAGTCCAGCAAACACACCAAAGCCATATAGTTTCTAAGCTACATACATTATTTAAAAATCTAAAACTCCCAGAACGAAGACTATGAACCCAAGAGCACTAGA
>JAWAJM010000113.1:0-2981 GCA_038996625.1 Candidatus Aenigmatarchaeota archaeon | reverse complement strand
TTTTTCCTATGCCAATTCCTCTATATTCCGGTATAACAAAGAATTCATGTATTTCAAGTACTCTCTTATTTTCTTTTTTGCTAAAAAAATTTGTATCGCAGCAAATAAAACCAGCTATTTTTCCGTTTACTTCAGCTACTAACAAATTCTCTTTACATTTCCTTAAAAGCCATTTAAAATATTTCTTTATTCTGCTAATTTTCGAAAAAGAATATTTCTTAACATTCTCATCGCTATAGCTTAAAATATATGCCGAAACAAAGTTCTCTATATCATCTATATTAGCACTCCTTATTTTTATTTGAGTTTTTAGTAGCAGACACCGTTCACTATCGTCTTCATCCATAAAAATTAAAACTATTTAAAATATTAAAAATCCTAATATTTGAGATATTAAAAATTGTACTGCAAAAAATAGGATAATAGAAATAATTAAAATCGCTGGAAAATATTTTAAGCCAACTTTTTCATTCCCCTCTTTTAAAGCGCCTATCATCATGCTAGAAAAAAATGATGTTATAATAATAGTTAGAATTGCGAAGTTTTTTATAAAGTTTGTATCTATATCTATTCCCTTAAAGCTTAATGGAACATTTATAGGAAGCTTAGCTTCAAAGTTTTTTGGAGCTATCGTTTGAATTGTATGAACAAAATAAGTAGTTATGCCAAATAAAATGGGCATACCAAAGATTACGGCAAAAATTATAAACATAGAATATAAGCTTACAACAGAACTCAGCTCTTTTTTCAAAACAATTCTATTTCTTAAATCTTCGCTAACCTCAAAAAGTAAATCGGAAATTTTTGAACCTTTTTTTATTCCTTCTTCTAATAAGTATAAAAACCTCTGTAACACCTCTATCTTATACTTTTTAGAATACTTCTTTAATACCTCTGTAATTTCTTTTCCGCTATATATTTCTTTTCCTATGCTCCTAAATATTTTATCTAATATTCCAAATTCCTTTCTACAGCTCGATAATATAGATTCTTCTAAGGTTAATCCACTTTTTATATTTGAAGATAATAGACTAATATATTCTGGTAAATTCACTTCAACCTGCTTTTTTGCATTTTCAATACTTAAGTATAAAAGAAAAATAAAGGCCAAAAATGTTGATATAAAAGCTATTAAAGCATATAGAAAGTTCTTAGATATAAGTATTATAACAAAAACTGAAAGTAAAGAAAAAAATAATTGAAGCCTTATAAAATCTTTTTCTTGGATTTTTAAATCTAAAAATTCTAGTTTTTCTCTTATCCATCTAATATAAAATTTTGGTATTATAGCTTCTAATCTCATATTGATGGTCTTCTAGTTTTTATTAAACCAATGAAGTTGAACTGAACAAAGGCTATCATTATTAAAAAAAGGTAAAACATTTCTTTTGGTATTTTTATTCCAATAAAACTTGATAAGAGTAATACTAATATTAAACCCATAGTTGGAAAGATAACACAGAACATCATAAAAGAAAGGGCTATTGGATTTAATGAGGATGCATATTCTTTTATTTCAGTTCTCTGCTCGTTAATAATATTATTAACTATGCTTTTTAATACTTCTGAAATTTCTACTCCACTTCTTAATGAATTTACGATTTGCCACATGCTCTTTCTAAATTTTTGAGATGGGATTTTTAGTATTAATTCTTCTAAGACTTTAACCTCTGAATATCCAGATGAAATTTTTTTCGTAGCCTCTCTAAATTCTTTACTCAAAACTCCATAATCTTGGTTAGAAATGGAGACTAAGGCATCATATAAAGTTACTCCACCCCTTAATTCTATTAGTAACTGTCTTAAAACGAATGGCAGATTTTTTTCTATATCTCTAACTTTTCTTGAAACTATTAGCTTTGGATAAAGGATAAAATAGATAAATGTAAAGGAAGAAAAAAGAGAAGAAAGAAGTAAAGAAATTAAAAAAATGTTAGTTTTAGAAATTATTCCGATAAAAAAAAGTATAGAAAATAAAATAAAAAACCAATGAAGAGAAGAATAAATAGCAAAAGATAACCAATCTCTTTCTTCATAAGGTATGTCTGCTTGCTTTAATGTAACTTCTAATGGTAAAATTTTTGAAAGTTTATCTGCTAAAATATAAATAAATGTCTTTTTTGATATTGTTAAAACTTTTTCTGGCTTTAAGGGTAAAAGGGGAATTCTCATAATAAAGATTGTGGTTTTTTGTTATTAGATATTGCATTTAAAACTTCTTCTTTGTTTTTATAGTATATTGCAACTATTTTTCCTATGTTTTCTATTCCGTTAAAATTATTATCTAAGAACCACTTCAAAATTTTCTTTTTTTCTTCTAAATCATCCAATTGCTCTTTTTTAGTTAACCCAGTAAATAATTCTAACTCTTCACTTATCCTTAAACTTTCGTTTGCCTTCTTTATTTCATCTATCTTTGGATCCCATCTATATAAATCGTTAACTTTTTGAGGCATAAAGTTAACTACTTCGCTTATTTGAAATAATCTTCTTATACCTCTTCTCCTTTCTCTAAACATTACAGCAAATAAATGTAAACTTTCCATTAAAGTTTCAGGAACATTAATTGGTTCGTGAGTTAATCTCCTATATGCTTGCTCCGCAGTTTCTGCGTGTAAAGTTGCATACACGCTATGACCAGTATGCATTGCTTCGAATAATACTTCAGCTTCTTCTGCTCTTCTTATTTCTCCAACAACTATTCTATCTGGACGCATTCTTAAGCTATTTACTAACAAATCTAACATTCTTATCTCTCCTTTACCTTCTGCACTAGCGGCTCTAGTAACTAAAGGAACCCAATGATGAAAAGATGTTAAAGAAATTTCTCTTGTATCTTCAATGCTAACAATCCTTTGGTTTGGAGGAATAAACTCTAAAATTACGTTTAATAACGAAGTTTTTCCGCTTCCGGTACCGCCAGCAATAATTATGTTTAATTCATATTGCACTGCTTGCCAAATGTAAGCTGCTGCATCCAA
>JAWAJM010000112.1:0-2982 GCA_038996625.1 Candidatus Aenigmatarchaeota archaeon | reverse complement strand
AAAACAAGATCAATATTTTTATCTATCAAAAAAGGATATACTATATTTTCAAAAAAATTTGGAGAATATTCCACACCTGCATCAATACTAACTATTATATCAGTGGAAGCATTTTTTATTGCTGAATTTCTACCTTGAGCAACATTGAGTCTTACCGGAGATTCTATAAGTTGAATATTCAAATCTCTATGTAGACTCGCATATTCCCTTATAAGTTGAACAGTTCTATCCGTCGATCCTGTGTCAACTATAATGAATTTCTCAGGTTTCACTGTTTGTAAAGTGATAGATTTTAAAAAATCTAAAATACTCTCCTCCTCATTATACACAGAACAAATTGCTGTAAATTTAATTTTTTGAAGATGAAAATTTTTATTAACATTAGTGAAATCTTTTACTGCTATAGGCTTAAGATAAGTGATTCTATCATAAGGATTGAAATCCTCTTCATAAGGCATCTGTTTCCCAACTATTTTTTTAATACTATTAAGTAACAAGGCGATTAAACCCCTACGTCTTAGTTTTCTTAATATTTGATAAATAAATCTTAATGGAGTATAATCTCTTATTCTGTAATATGTTCGTGCAACTTTCCAGAAATCACTAGTGTATATAGTATTAAGTTGGTTATAGAAATAATCTCGCTCTGATTTGACCTTAGAGAGGAGAGCCTCTTGCTCAGCAATTTTTGTGTGCAAATTACACTCAATCTGAAGATAATTTTTAAAAAGTTGTGTAGCAACAATAATATTCCTATCATATGTTTTAAAGTCTTTCACAAGATTGTTTACAATTTCCATATATTGTGAAACTATGTTAGTAGCAGAAAATTTATTTAAGTATTCTTTAGAAATATCATGCCCATCTTGTTGTATTAGCTTTTCAAAAAGAGATGATGAAACATTTTCGTGGAGTTCAGTTTCATTAAAATTTAATTCTACGATATTCTTAATATTGTTTTTATTAACGTGAATTATATTACCTTCATCGTTGATGATAAATGTAACTTTGCCGAGATGTAATGATTCTAATATAATTCTACCTATTCCGAATATAGCGGTTGCATTTCCTATGAGATCTCTAAATTCTTTCTGGTTATTACATGCTAAAAATTCAACTTCTGGATATTTTCTAATCAATAATTCTTTTCCCGATTCAACTCCTATAACTTTTATTGTTAATTTTAGATTTTTTTCTTTAATAAATCTCTTGAGCTTCTTGATTGAGATGTCAATTAGGGCATTTCTATCATGCTTAAGTCCTGAAACTAAAAGTAAATAATTTTCCCTTTTAAACTCCGGAGAAATAATCCAGAATTTCTCATCAACTGGGTATGGTAAATAATGAATATCTAACTCACTCTTATATGTTTCAAAAATCCTTTTGTTTGCTGTTAAAATTTTAATACTGGGCAGAATGACATTATTTAAGAAATAATCTAAGGGAAAAGATGAAGAAAAAGAGACATTATCGTATAAAGTCAAAATTGCAGGTACATTATTCTCAACACATGATAAAAAAACACTTTGAATACAAAAAGGAAAATAGATATGCACCAAATTGACATTTTCTTTCAAAACAATTTCGTTAATTTGATTAAATAAAAAAAGAATACTTCTAGAGCTATAATCATCAACATCAATATTTAGATTATATAATCTATCAATATACAAATCAAGATCTCTGAAGCAAGGTTGTTCCTTTATAGATTTTATTGCGAGTATAATTGTCCATCTATTCATTTTTAGATATTTAAAGTAAGCAATCAAAGAAGTTTCAGGTATACCGATTGAATAATCATCTAATATGAATAGCACCTTCATTAAATTCCTCCTACCTTTTAATCCGTATTATTAATCACATTATTCTTTCAATTTACCCTTCATTCAATCTATACGAAATAAATAATTTTTCAGGTTCAAAATATATAATACAAAATACACTCTTAAGCCGTATTACTCTAATAATGCTTAATATGTTAGTTTATAACCACTTTGTGTTTACAAAATTTACTAACTTTCTTTCACTTGCCTACTCCATCATAAATCACATGTGAGCACAGTTAAAAAAATATACACTCTATCAGTCAATTTTAGATACAATACTGCATCCATTTTAAGAAAGGCTAACATTCTCTTTTATGTAATAACATCGCATATACTTGGCCTTAACATTCCAGTAATAAGTCTGTAGAAAACCTCTTAAAAATGCAAAGGAAGATGCTAAAATATATGCTTTTAGCCATTGTCAGCTAAGGCCTACTACTCTTATTCCAACCCCTCAACTTAGCCTGAATTAAAATCTCAATATGATCAATGATACGCAACGTTCTTTCCTTCAAGTGTTCTCACCATACTCTTTTGTTCTCTTTTTGAAAATTCATTCCGTATTTAGGGCTCACCCTCTAATTGAAACTTCCTTTTCATTTTTTGTCAAGAGGATGTCCTCTTCCATAGGTTATAATCCCCCTATGCTCTCTCTACATATCTGGTTCCTAATACGTCTAAGGCATAACTACTCAAAGTTTAACTTTGATTGTTTATAGACAGTATAGTAAAAGAATTAGGAGATTCTATCTTTGATAAATATAAAAAAATATAATTAAACAATTTTATAGGCTTAAATTGAAACGGTCTTTCAAGATATTACAAAGTCCTTCAAAAGTTTTAGTCCAAGTAAATTTTCTTACTTTCTTTAGACCCTCATCTCTTAATTTTAGACGTATTTCGCTATTTTTTAAAAGTTGCACAATTTTTGAAGCTATATCAATAGGATCAAATGGATCAATATATAAAACTGAATTTTCATACAATTCGTGCATAACTTCTAAATCAGAAACTATCACTGGACAACCACAAGCAAGAGCCTCTAAAACTGGAAAAGCAAAGGTTTCATATAAACTCGGTAAGACAAGGCATAGTGCATTATTATATAGCTCTACAAGTTCCTCATCTTTCTTAAATCCGAGTAATTTAATCTTTT
>JAWAJM010000111.1:0-3005 GCA_038996625.1 Candidatus Aenigmatarchaeota archaeon | reverse complement strand
AATAGAACAGAAAAAGCATAATAGGTTATAAAAGTTGGAGAAATTTTAATTGATCCAAATTTTATTATTCCTATACCAACATTTGAATATCTTTCCATATCTTCTATATTTAATGTTTGAGTAATTTCTGCTATGGTTTTTATTAGGAATATAGATATGGAAAATAGAATTGGGGCTGCAACACCAACAGCAATTATTATAAATAAAGAGTACATACTAACTTGAGCAGCAATTTCTTTTTTAAGCAATTTTATTTCTCTTACATCATCTGCAACTTCTTCAAGAATTTTAGCTAGTTCACCACCTTTTCTCATCCCCTCAACAATTAGTTTAAATGTTCTTTCAACTAATCTAGATTTTATCTTTTTAGATATTTCTAGTAAAGATTCTTCTATGGGTTGACCAGAAACCGTTTTACTTCCTGCTATTCTTATTTCTTTTTCCAATATTCCAAATTCAGGTCTTGCTGAAATTAGAAGAGCTTTATCTGGAGTTAAACCAGATCTTATGTTAGCAGCTATTAATTGAAGCATATCTGGCAAGATATTTTCAGCGAATTCTGCATTTTTGTCAGCTAGTACTACGAGAATTAAATGTGGTATTAAAAAGGTTATAATTGAAAAGAATGGCAAAAAAATTATTAATTGGGTAAATTTAAGTAGATTAAATATAAAAAAAAGAAGTGCTGTAATTGAGAATACATACATCAAAATAGTTATGCAGAATTTTTCTTTTTTAATGTGAATATTAGAGTAATTAAGATTTTTTTCTAGCCAATTTAAGTAATTTTTAGGAAATATTGTTCTTACTAATCTTTCGTACTTCATATTTCCACGCTTGGTCTCTGACTTTTAATTAAACCCAAAAACATTATTTGAAATATCGTTATTACAAATAGTATAAGATAAAAGAAAGTTTGAGGTATATTTATTCCGGAAAAACTAGAAAGAATAACTAATAAAGTTATACCCAAAGTTGGTACTATTATTGTTAACATTAAATACATTAAAGCGTATGGGCTAAGTTGTGAGCCATACTTTCTAATTTTTACTTTTTGCTCTTGAGTAAGTTCTGTTGCAATTATTCCTAAAATTTTCCCCAAATCAGCTCCTGTTTTCATAGCATTAGTTATTTGCCATATTACTTTTTTAAAAGTTGGATGAGAGGTTCTTATTGCTAATTCTTCAAAAACATTTATTTGATCTTTACCAGCGGAAATTTCTTTTACACATTTTTCCAATTCCTTAGATATAAAGCCATAATTCTCTTTAGAAACTGAGATCAATCCTTCAAATAAGGGAACACCAGATTTAACTTCAAGGTACAAATGTCTTATTGCAAAGACGAGATTTCTCTCTATATCTTTATTTTTTTTTGATATTCTGTAATTAGGATAGAATATTATGTAAAATAATGCTATTAGGGAAATTAACAAAGAAATTATAAAGCTTATGTAAGTAAAAGAAGCGTTTAATATAATAGAAATCAAATTTAAAATTGTGAAAAGTATTAAAAACCAATAAAGGGAAGAGAATATAGCTATGGAGACATATTCCCTACTTTTTAAGGGAATTTCCGCTTCTATAAGATTTTTTTCTAAAGAAGGCATTGTTTTTACAATTTTGTCGGCAATCCAAATAAAAGGTTTAGAAAATTTTAATGCAATATTTGTTTTGAATGGAACAAAAGGTATAGCCTTCATTTAAACCAACTTTCAATAACATTTTCTATCTTATCATTATTTTTTACAGCATCTAAGACAACATCCGGTTTTAAGTAATATATTGCTATAATTCTACCAATTTTATTTATATCTCTAACTTCATTTTTACATAACCATTTTAATATTTCAGTTTTTTCTTTCAAATCTTTTTCTATTTCTTGATCTGTCATACCAGTATGCATTCTAATTTCTTCCCTAACTCTAAAACTTTCTTTTTCTTTAACTATCTCATCTTTTATAGGTTTCCATCTATAAATTACATTAATTTCTGTTTTTTTCTCTCCAGGCAATATTTCAGCTAGTTGAAATAATCTTCTTTTTCCACTTCTTCTATCTCTATATGCTACTGCAATTAAATGTAAAGCTTCAATTACAGTTTCAGGAACATTAATAGGAGGGTTTGTTAATCTTTTAAAGGCTTGTTCTGCTGTATCTGCATGTAATGTAGCATAAACACTATGACCAGTGTGCATAGCTTCAAACAAAACTTCAGCTTCTTCAGCTCTTCTAACCTCCCCAACTATTATTCTATCTGGTCTCATTCTTAAGCTATTAACTAGCAAGTCAATCATTTTAACTTCTCCCAATCCTTCTGGATTTGCCTCTCTTGTAGTTAAAGGAACCCAATGCAAGAAATCTGGAAGTTGAATTTCTCTAGTTTCTTCAATTGATATAATTCTTTGATTTGGTGGAATAAAGTTTGCAAAAACATTTAATAAAGAAGTTTTACCGCTAGCTGTACCTCCAGCTATTATCATGTTTAACTCATATTGAATGGCTAACCAAATAAATGAGGCAACTTCAAAGTTTATGGTTTTGTTTTCAATCATATCAACTATAGTCCAAGGAGATCTTCTAAACTTTCTTATGGTTATTGTATTTCCAAAAGATGAAATTGGCATTAAAGTTGCATTAATTCTATCTCCAGTTGGTAGGTGAGCGTCCATTAATGGATTAAGAATTGTTATTTGTCTTCCAACTTTTCTACCTATATTGTTAGCATAATTTAGAATTTCATTTTCATTTTCTATTATTAGGTTTGTTTTCAACCATCCGTATTTTTTGTGATAAACCCATATTGGTTTTTTTGAGCCGTTAATTGCAATTTCTTCAAGATAAGGATCAGAAAGTAAAAATTCTATTTTTCCTAAGCCAAACATTTCTTGAATTAAAATACCAATAAGTATCTTTTGTGTTTGTAAATCTAAATATGGCAATTGTTTTTTTAGTATTTCCTTACCCCTATCCATAAACTTGGACTTTATCTGCTCATAGCTCTTAA
>JAWAJM010000110.1:0-3018 GCA_038996625.1 Candidatus Aenigmatarchaeota archaeon | reverse complement strand
TCAAGGAGGTAAAAGTGACTAAGTATATACTTTTGTCATTGTTAATGTTTTTTATTCTTTGTTTAAGGGATGTTTATTCTCTTGAGGTTGATTATTTTGATATACAACAGACTAATGATTTTCGGTTTAAATTTGTTGATGATTCTTTTTTTAGGATATATAAATTGAGAGATCTCGATGGGATTAGTTTTTATTTATTATTTTCCAGTGTGGATTTTGAATCTAATTCTACTTGTTCTGGAGTATGTGTGTATCTTCTTAAGTATGTTGATAATAGAACAGGGCGGTTGTCAACTCCTTTTACTAGAGTGAAGAAAGCTGTGTTGCGTGAGAGAGCTATCTCTTTTGATGCGGTTAAAGTTGGTAATAATCATTTTTACTTATTTGTTTTAGGACAGGATTCTGAGCTTCGTGTATATACAATAAGGGTAGATGGATTAAGGAACGAATTTTTGAATGTAGGTTCTTTTTTTAGATCTAAAATGAGTTCTCATGTTGATGACCGAGTAATTGTTCCTTATGATTTAGATTTTGGTAAAAGAGGACATTTAGTTAATCTTTTTCATGAGACAGAGGATGATAAGAACAAAAAGAGAGTAATTCGTTGGTACAGGTTTGATATTACAAAAAAGAGGTTGGATTATGTAACAGAAGTTTCATTTGATATTAATTATGAAGTTTTAGGATTAAGTTATTATTTAATTGAAGATGAGCCTTTCTTTATTTTGATTGATAAAGGTAGAGATATTTTTTTGAAGTCTAGGTACTGCGAAGTAAAGATAGGTTTTGTTCCCTTTTTTGTGTTAAGGGATAAGTCTACTAGGTCTAATGTTTTATTGTTTGTTATTGATTATCTTCATATACCTAGATTTTGTAGTGGGCTTTTTTATAATGTTAATAGGGAGTTTCATAAATTAATTTCTTTTTGTCCTAATATAGATAAAATAAGATATTCTTTGAATAATAGGGGTCTAACACCAAAACTTTTTGATGTTTATATTTTTGATTTGACAATGTGTAGTCTGAAAGAGAAGAGTGTAGGCATAGATAAAGTAAATTTGTTTGGGTTATATGATTCTGTTTTTCTTAATGTTCTAGGTGGTTTAAAGCCATTTAAGAATGTAGATGTTGATAATGAAGTTTTATTATATGAAACTAGATTAGGAGAAGATGTTAGTGAACTTATATTGATGAGGTTAATCAAGTGATTAGTGTGTATTTAAAACCTACTAATAGATGTAATATATTATGTGATCACTGTTATGTTCCTGATGAGTTTAAGGTAAGTAATATTTTGCTTTCTGATGAAGTAGTTAGCAGATTAGTTGATTTTATTAATAGAATGAATGAAGATACTGTACACATTATTTGGCATGGTGGAGAGCCATTATTTTATGGAGTGGATTTATTAAGAAAGTATTCTGAGATTATAAAAGAAGGTATAAAATCGAGGGTTAGTTTTTTTATACAGACGAATTTAGTACTTGAGTTAAGGGAGCTGAATTTATTGTTGGATTATGTAAGGGAGTATACGAATTCAAATGTTGGTACTTCTTATGATTTTTATATACGAAAGTACAGAGGGTCTCATGAGAATTTTAAAGAGAAGTGGTTAGAGAATGTTCATTTTATGGTTCAGAATGGTGTTTTCGTTAGTGTAAATATAACATTGACTAAATTAGTTAATGTAGAGTTACTGTTTAATTTTATTGATGAGATGTTAAAAATAGGTGTGAAAGGTTTCCATCTTGAGAGATTTACTTCTTCTGGTAGGGGGAAATTTTTTTCAGATGACTTATATCTAAGTAATGAGGAGTTTTTCAATCTTATGATTGATATTTTGGACAGGTATATAAAAGAGCTTCAGAGTGGTAAATTTTTCTACTTAAATCCTTTTGATAAAATGACTAAGTCTTATTTTTTTGGTCGAGGAGGAGGGTGTTTTTCTGGAGATTGTATGGCAAGGATGATAACCATTAATCCTGATGGAACGGTTTCGAATTGTCCAGATTTAGCTTTTTATGATGAGTATATATTTGGTAATTTATTGACTGATAGTTTTGAGCAGATATTTTATAATAAAAAGCGTTTAAAGGCTATAAAAGCGCAAGAGATGTTCATTTGTTCGGATTGTAAATTTTTCCCTTATTGTCATGGTGGTTGTCCACATCATTTTGCTGGTTTTGATGGAAAAAGTTGTAGGAAGTTTTTTTCTGTTTTTACAGACAAGGTTAATTTGTTGTACAACTATTTGATTCAATAGATCTTTATGTCATTTGTGAACTTTTGTAATGTTTAGAAATTTTATTGAATTGGGCATAGTATGTACGAATTATTGTAATTCGAACTGTCAGTTTTGTTACTCAGACTCTTTGTTTTCTAATGCCCCAGTTATTTTTAATAAAGAGGAGGAAAAGCGGATCTTAGACAATGTAAAAAAGGTGGTGCGCATATTTTTTGATTCAGGTAGTATAAGTTTAGGTATAACTGGTGGGGAACCTTCGTTAGTATCGTATAACATATATGATAAAGTGATAGCTTATATGAGTGATCTTAATATCCAAAGGATAACTTTTTCTACTAATGGTTTTCTTTTAAATGAACCTTATCTAGTTTGGTTGGGAGAAAGAAATATTGATTTAGCAATATCTTACGATGGTTTTATTCAGTATAATGATAAAAGAGCTTTGATAGAAAACATAGAGTTTATATCTAAATTTTTACCTGTAGATCGAATATATCTTCACTTTTTGATGTATAAATTCTTTGATGTTGATCACATTATAGAACTTATGAAGGAAATAGAGTGGTTGCAGTTTAGTTATAGCTTTTTCATACCGGTAGGGAGGGGGAGAAATTTAAATTTGTATTTTGATGAGAAAAAAGTGCTTAAGTTTTTTGATGCAGTTTTTAGTTTTGGATATGAGAGAAGAATTCCTGAACTAATGGTTATTTTGAATATGGTGAGTAAAGTTATCAATAATGAAAATTTACAGGAGGGTTCTTATTTTTTTGGAG
>JAWAJM010000109.1:0-3029 GCA_038996625.1 Candidatus Aenigmatarchaeota archaeon | reverse complement strand
AAATTATCCTGGAAAAACATTAGTTAGAAAATATTCATCTCCAGAACCAACAGTTTCCCTACAAACTGAAGAAATCTCTCCAATAATAAAACTAACTATAATAAATTTAGGTATTGATTTAGGTAAAAAATTACAGTTAAAATTAATATACGAAGATAATAAAACAGAAACAAGAAATATAAATCTGAATGAAACTTTTAAGCCTGGAGATTTCTTAGAAATTCCTTTAAAAGATTTACCTAAGGGGAAAATTAAAAAAATAGAAATTTATTGTTTAGATGTATGTCCTGGATTATTAATTGGAATAAAAAGTGTAAATATTGAAGTTTAGGGGTTATTAAATGCAATTAATTATTAAATAAAAACTTAAACTCTAAAATATTATGCCAGAAGAGCTTATGTTAAGAGTGGGAGAATTAACTGCAAAAGAAGAATCTTATAAAGGAATTGTTAGAATAGATTCAAGCAATTTATTAAAAATAGGAGTTAGAGAAGGGGAAATAGTTGAAATAGAAGGAAAAAGAAAGACAGCTGCTATTGCTTTAAGAGCTTATCCTGCAGATATAGGTTTAAACATAATAAGAATGGATGGAATTACAAGAAGAAATGCTAAGGTTTCTGTTGGAGAAAGTGTAAAAGTAAGAAAAGCAGAATACAAAATCGCTAAAAAAATAGTTTTAGCCCCAGCTGAAGAAAAAATGTTTACAGCTAGCATTTCTTATTTAAAGCAGAGTTTATTAAAAAGACCCTTAGTTAAAGGAGATTTTGTAGTACCTTCCCCTATATATAAAAGGAGAGACGATTTTCTATCTTCAATCTTTGGAGAAGAAGTAGAGGACTTTCTATTTTTTAGCCCTTTTCCCCAAATAACTTTTTACGTAGTTAATACAGACCCAAGCGGAATTGTTGTTGTTGGAGAAGAAACAGTAATAGATGTTTTAAAGGAAAGACCAAAAACTATTGAAGTAGAAGAAAAAGGAATACCAAGAATAACCTGGGAAGACATTGGAGATTTAGAAGAAGTAAAGCAAAAATTAAGAGAAATTGTTGAGCTACCTTTAACACATCCAGAAATTTTCGAAAGATTAGGAATAGAACCACCAAAAGGAGTATTACTATATGGCCCACCAGGAACAGGAAAAACATTATTAGCTAAGGCAGTTGCAAACGAAAGTGGAGCAAATTTTATTGCGATTAATGGCCCAGAAATAATGAGTAAATGGTTTGGAGAAAGTGAAAAAAGGTTAAGAGAAATTTTTGAAGAAGCAGAAAAGAGTGCTCCAAGCATAATTTTTATAGATGAAATAGATGCAGTTGCTCCAAAAAGAGAAGAAGTTGTTGGAGAAGTTGAAAAAAGAATAGTAGCTCAATTATTAGCATTAATGGATGGATTAAAAGGTAGAGGAAAAGTTATTGTTATAGGAGCAACAAATAGGCCAAATGCATTAGACCCTGCATTAAGAAGGCCTGGAAGGTTTGATAGAGAAATAGAAGTTCCACCACCAGATGCTAAAGGAAGATTAGAAATTCTAAAAATCCACACAAGAAACATGCCATTAGATAAGGATGTAAACTTAGAAAAAATAGCTGAAATAACTTATGGATATGTAGGTGCAGATTTAGCAGCTTTATGTAAAGAAGCAGCTATGCATGCATTAAGAAGAGTTTTGCCAGAAATTCAGAATTATAAAGAGGGAGAAATTCCAAAAGAAGTTTTAGAAAAGTTAGTAGTTAAAAAAGAAGATTTTGAGCATGCATTAAGAATTGTTCAACCAAGTGCAATGAGAGAGGTTTTTGTAGAAGTTCCAAATGTTAAATGGGAAGATATTGGTGGTTTAGAAGAGGTAAAGCAAAAATTAAGAGAAATTGTTGAGTGGCCGTTAAAACATCCGAAATATTTCGAAAGATTAGGAATAGAACCACCAAAAGGAGTATTACTATATGGCCCACCAGGAACAGGAAAAACATTATTAGCTAAGGCAGTTGCAAACGAAAGTGGAGCAAATTTTATTGCAATTAAAGGGCCTGAAATATTTAGTAAATGGGTTGGAGAGAGCGAAAGAGCAATAAGGGAAATATTTAGAAGAGCAAGAGAGGTTGCACCAAGCGTAATTTTTATAGATGAAATAGATGCAGTTGCGCCAATAAGAGGTTTAGAGGTTGGAACAAGAGTAACTGAAAATGTAGTAGCGCAATTATTAACAGAAATGAGTGGAATAAAAGATTTGAAAAATGTAGTTGTTATAGCAGCAACTAATAGGCCAGATATATTAGATCCCGCATTATTAAGACCAGGAAGGTTTGACAGACTAATTTTTGTGCCTCCACCAGATGTCAAAGCTAGATTAGAAATTCTAAAAATTCACACAAGAAACATGCCATTAGATAAGGATGTAAACTTAGAAAAAATAGCTGAAAAAACCGAAGGATATACAGGAGCAGATTTGGAAGCTATATGTAAAGAGGCTGCAATAATGGCTTTAAGAGAATTTATGGAGAAAAAGATAGAGCCAGAGAAAATGGTAGTTAAAACAATTCATTTTGAAAAAGCATTAGAAATTGTTAAACCTTCTATTACTAAGGAAATGGTAGAGTTTTACAAGAGATTTGAAGAAAGGTTAAAGAAGAGAGTAATGGAGACAGAAAGAAAAACAGAAAGATATATCGGTTAAACTCTTAACCAATATATTTTAATTTCTTTTCATTCTTTCTAATCCTCTTTATAATCCTATAAAACTCTTTAAGTGCAAACTCTTCCAACTCTTTTTTAATTTTTCTTTTTGATTTTCTCCTCATAATAATTTTAAATTTCCAGTAACTTTATCAATCTTTTCTGAGTAGTAGGGGCCAATTGCAATGCAAGTAATTGTTCCTTCCTTTAGCTGAGTTTTTCCAGCATCTCTAATTAACGCATATGGTAGTTTCATTTCTTTTGCTTTTTTAAAAACTTCTATTAACTCATCTAAGCTATTAACTTTAAGAACAACTTTTTTATATCCAAAAAATTTCCAAAAAATTTTAAAATAGAG
>JAWAJM010000108.1:0-3054 GCA_038996625.1 Candidatus Aenigmatarchaeota archaeon | reverse complement strand
GAAGTGTAGATAAAGCCACAATATTTATTACTGATAAAAAAATAATTATAAATAAAAAATTCATCGAAGAACTTTTCAGTGTAAGTAGAGATGAAATAGAGTTTAGAGATGTAGTAGTAGGTTTACTTAGACATGAGGCAGGGCACTATAGATTTCATCCTTATGATGCCTATACTATACTTAAGGAGTTATTGGCTTTAAAATATCTCGATGATGGTAAATTTGGTGGTAAGAGAGCAGACAAAATACGCATATGGTTTGATGACGTTGTTGACAATCTACATCTAATATTCCGCAAAAGGGATCACAAACTTGATAAATTATACAAAAACGTGTGCGAAATTGTGGGTGGTATTCATAAACTGAGTAGAATGTCGAAACTTTTGTGCGCTTATTATTCTGAGATAAGTGGTTTGGATTTTGGAATAAGTGCTAGAGATTTGGATGATGATCTGAAAAGAAGACTAGAAGAACTCAAAAAGATAGATTTTTTAAATAAAAAAGATATAACTTTTAATATTCAAAGATTTGCAAGATTGGTTAAAGACCTCTTAGATGGCAATAATGGCGACATGCTTGGGATTATTGGACTAGATTCATTTGACGAACAAGAAATAAAAAAAGCATTAACAAAAATTGCCAAAGAGGTCTCGCCCAATGATTACCAAGAGATATATAAATATGTAAAGAAATATATTAGACAGGGTGGAGATAAAAAAGGAGAAGATGGAAGCAATCCTATAAAAGTAAGTGTTGAATATTACAAAGCCTTAGCTATGCAGTATCCTATCAAAGTCTTAGGTAAACCCTTGAGTGGTGAAGGACTGTATCCTGAGCGAATGAAAGAATGGGAAGCTGGTGGTGAGCTTAAAAGGATTAACATTTATAGAAGTTTTGGAAAGATTATTCCTGGTATAACTAAACAATGGGTATATAGTAGCTACGAAACTCATGGCGATAGGAAAAGGATACCAAATTCGATAATTGTTTTAGATTCGTCTTATAGTATGATAAATCCTCAAATAGCTAATTCGCCTGCTGTTGTTGGAGCATTTTCAATAGCTATGGCTTATTTGTTGAATGGTGCAAAGGTTGATGTAATAAATTTTAGTAGTAGTGCAATAGTAAAACCATATGAAAATGAGCAATCTGCGTTTGAAACTCTTGCAATTTATCAAGGTGGAAGCACTAAACCACCTTATGAAGAGTTGAAAGAACTTGTTAAAGACGAAAGCAAAGATGTAACAGTAATTACAGATGGTTTTAAAGGAGCCGACACTAAAGATATAGAATTATTTATGGAACTTTTAAATGAAATTGGAAAAAAGAATAGGGTGTCTTTTGTTTATATTGCTGAAGATAAAAATAGAGATGAATATGAAAATCTAAAAAAATGTTATAGCAATATACGATTCCACTATGTTGAAAAGAATGAGAATATAGCGTCGATTATATTGGGTGATGTGAAATGGATGCAAGAAAAAGATTAAAAGAAATAGAAGAAGGGCTTTATGGAGATGAAGATGATGTAAATTTAGATAGTGCTAAAAAATATTTAGAGGGTGTAAAAGGCGTCGAATCTTTGTTAAATATATTTGAAGAATTGAAGGATATGAAAGTAAAGGGAGAAATAAATCTTTACTCCTTTTATCAAGTGGCTAAAAAAAAGCTCAGGTATATTAAGTATGGTCTAAAGAATATAGAAGATATATGTCCAATCATAGATGGCAACGAAGATGAGATTGGTATATTTATATCAGCAGCTATAAACAAAATAATTAAAAAGGAAGATGAAGTTAGGCTAAATTTTGGAGGTAGAAGAGTAAGGTTTGTGGGAATGTATCTTGAGAAGGGTAAAATAGTTATAGAGGGTGATATTGGAGACTTTGTTGGCGCATATATGGCTGGTGGCGAAATAATTGTTAAGGGCAGTACTGGGAATTATCTTGGCTTTGGAATGCATTATGGTGAAATAATAGTTAAAGGCAATGCTGGAGATTATGCTGGTAAGTGCATGGATGGAGGCAAAATAACAGTAGAAGGTAGTGCTGGAGATTTTCTTGGTAGCGGAATGATTGGTGGTAAAATAACAATAGAAGACAATGTTAAAGATTATCTTGGCTTTGAAATGCATGGCGGCGAAATATATATTAAAGGCAATGCTGGAGATTATGCTGGTAAGTGCATGGATGGAGGCAAAATAACAGTAGAAGGTAGTGCTGGGAATTATCTTGGTAGCGGAATGATTGGTGGTATAATAATTATTAAAGGTAATGCTGGAGACTATGTCGGAGCATGTATGAACGGCGGTAAAATAACAATAGAAGGCAGTGCCAAGGCCTATGTCGGTTATCATTCGAAAGGTGGTAGGATAGAGATAGGTGACAATTATGAAAGTATACATGAAAATTGTAAAGCCGAGATCTGTCTATTAAAAATTTCATAGAAAAACTTTGAGATAGAATAGAATTTACAGATGAATATAAGAACGAGCATAGACAATGTGCAAGAGGAATACCATTAAATCTTTATCTTTCACAGCAACTTATTAATGAAATATCACAAAGATATAACGAACAGAAAGTATGGATAGATACTGTCTATGAACGTTTTTTAGATGGAAATTTGTCTCTTAATGAAGAAATGCCAGATCACCCTTTTTTTTGAATGGATAAAAAAATATAATAATAAATAAAAATATGGACGCAAGACAAAGATTAAAAGAAATAGAAGAAGGGCTTTATGGAGATGAAGATGATGTAAATTTAGATAGTGCTAAAAAATATTTAGAAAGTTTAGATAGTACAAAAAATAAAAATGGTGTCAAATCTCTATTAAAGGTATTTGAAAAACTTAAGAAGGATGCGAAATTAATCTATTCTAATTCTAATTTTACTTTCTCCTTCTACCAAATGGCTGAAGAAAAGCTTAAACTTTTTGATTATACTCTAGATGATATAGAATACATATGTCCAATCATAGATGGCAACGAAGATGAGATTGGTATATTTATATCAGCAGCTATAAACAAAATAATTAAAAAGGAAGATGAAG
>JAWAJM010000107.1:0-3082 GCA_038996625.1 Candidatus Aenigmatarchaeota archaeon | reverse complement strand
ATAATCCCCCGAAATCTCGCGAAGCTCACAAAGTACCTAGAGATAGATGGAGTCGCCGGCGTCCAAGGCACAATCATGCAGATGAGCAACCCCCACCTAATCGACAACTCCGGCTTCATGATAGACCAGCACGGGCTAACATACCCGGTCTGCAGAGGATACCCATTCAGCTGCGCAAAGCTGTACACCCCAAGCTACCTCAGCGGAGCCTGCTCCCTCTACCGCGCCGACGCTATAGCGGAACTCGGCCAACCCTTCGACAACCGCGTCGAAAGCTACTACGACGACAAACACCTAGGCCTCCGCCTCTGGAGCAGAGGTTACCGCCTCCTCCACGTGCCGATAATTGTCGCCTACCACCTAGGCTCGGCCAGTTACTCTGGGATAAATAGGGTGATCAAGGGGCAGAAATGGTTTGAAGGCGTCACGTTCGCGGATCTGGCTCCAAGCTGTAAGAGGAAAACGATACTGTACCCATTGGCGACCTACTACCTCTCGGCCGCAGTATTGTTGTCAATAATTAAGAAATCAACCAACTATATAAAAAGTTTCATTATATCATATAAAAAATTGAAAGAATTTAGAAAAATAGACAGCGATATAAATTTATTATTAGTACCTCGTAAGAAGACTAAGCTCGTTCCGATAAATAGAGTGAATAAAGGGATTATAGTAAGGTGACACACCATGAATGAAAATAAAACAATCACGGTGATCCACCTCGTTCCTAAAGAAATCGAGTCGGGAAGCGTCGTCGACAGTAGGCTGCTTCTGGAAAAAATAATTCCTGAGCTAGCGCGAGCAACGTTAATCACGCTGCTAACTAATGATATAAAAATATATGAAAAAGTAAAGCATAAGAACATAAAAATATTTTATATACCTCTAAATACAAATCCATTATACGATTATAGATTATGGATTTGCACAATAATAGGGCTTCTTAAAACAATTAAAAAAACAAAAATAATATACATTATGGAGGAATACCCTCCAATCACCATTCCGGCCATTATACTGAGTAACTTCTTCGGGAAGTGGATTCTCTTAAAGTGTCATTCACTAATGTGCATGTTCAACAAGAATTTAGATTACTTACAAGGCATATTTATTAATCTTTCAATTTTGGAAAAAATTATTTTTATTTTTACTACTACTATCTTTCAGAATTTTATAAAGATTTCTAGAAATACTATCATTTTAGTACCTAATCACATCATGAGAGACTCATTAATTAAAATAACTAAAAGGCATAACATTTATTTCGTATATCCAGGAAATTACTTAGATACTGAGCCACTACATTTCCATGGTATTTTAGGCAAGAATGCAACCTGCTTTGTGTCTTCTAAAATTGATCGTCTAAGTTTTTTAATGATCAAAAAGATTTCAGAAAAAAATAAAATTTATGTAATCGGTAAACCTATAGGACCATTAGGTAGAATTCTGGAAACTAATTTATTGTCACTTCCTAACCTAGAATATTTAGGGACCCTTCCTTCGCGCAAAGAACTTTTCAAAACAATTGGATCTAAATTTGATCGAATTATTTATGTAACTTCATATATGAAACCTGGAGTTATGTGATATTTGAATCGCTTATGCTTGGTAAAAAAGTTATAGTTACCTTCTTTTCAGAATTTGTAAAAAATGAAATTATTGAAGTTTATAAAAACATATTTAACAAATTCATCAATATTTATCCAATAAGTAAAACTATTTTTCTCTTTAATTTAACAGTAAAGGATAGATTAAAGTTATATAACTATTGTCTAACATTAAATAAAATGTATGTGGGTGGCATATGCCGAATTCTTACAAAATTACTGGAGTTATAGTAAATTTTAATAGTTATAAATTTAAAGAAATAGTACTGCAATCTATAAAATCATTCTTAAGATTAGAAAATATTCGACTTATAATAGTCGATAACTCGTCAACTGATGGAAGTTATGAGTTTCTTTTAAAGAAGATTTCAAATACAGCTCGCGTAGAGCTAATAAAGCTTTCTCGTAATCGGGGCTATGCTGGTGCTATCAACTTTGTATTTGATCTTTGTTATAACGAATTTGATTCTTGCTTCTTTATTGCTAATAACGATGTAATTTTAACTAATAGAAAACCTTTGCTTAATGCTATTAAATTAATTGAAAAAAAGGATGATATTGCATCGGTAGCTGGTGTCATGATATACCCATCACTACGCGTACAAACAGCAGGTTTTCTTCTAAATGATTTAGGTTACTTAATCAATATCTTCGGTAATGCACCGGTTCACTCGTGTATTTTTAAACAAGACTACTACCCTGTAACTTTTGGCTCTGGAGCGCTGCTATTAATCAACACATCCGTAATTCCTAAAATGCCTGAGAAAGTTCCATTCCCAACTAGAGGATTCATGTATTTGGACGACATAGTCTTTGGTCTTATGGCTTGGAAGCTGGATTATAGAAATATAGTTTCTTCAAAATTGATGGCGATCCACTATGAATCACTGTCCTCGACATCTCCCAAGAAGGCCTTCCTACTGGGTAGGGCACTAGCAATACAAAGGAATATTATTGAACCTTGTCTCAAGATAGGACAAACGAAAATTTTCCAATCTCTTTATCATTGTTTAGTTGCTCTCAAATTTAGAAGTAATCTGGAAAAAGTTAGCTTTATTAAAGGTGTATTAAGTGGATTGAATGAATACCACCTTAATAGGGAGTATTGGCGTAAGTATGAGGTAAACATTACTGATGTTTACCACCTTCATGGGATAAAATACATTATAGAAAGAGCTTCAAAGTTTCTAATTGAATAGAACTTTTTCAAATCGTTAATCGCTGTGGAATCTAAATGGTTCAAGGAATGAGTATGAACTACCTGTTTGATATTTTTACAGGCTTTATAATTTTAGCAATCCCTCTTCTTCTCTTGTTATTTTTAGTTGATAGTTCGGTTAAGGCATTGATCCTATATTTTTACGTATTAACAATATCATATACTTTATCCGGTTTATCTGGAATACCCATGGTTCATTTATATACGATTCTGATATTTTTCTTTATATCTTTAACTATTACTAAGTTGTTTGTTT
>JAWAJM010000106.1:0-3086 GCA_038996625.1 Candidatus Aenigmatarchaeota archaeon | reverse complement strand
AGTTTTTCAAATACTTCGGCGGTGAGATTTATTTCAAATCCATAAGTTGGAATGCCCAAATCTAGCTCTTCTAATTTGCCTTTTTGTGGAACATAAATAATACGGTATACTTCTCTTATTTTTAATTTTATATTTTCCTCTTCTTTCTTTATAGAATTTTTAATCTCAAGCTTTTGCTCCTCGGATAGTTTAAGTGATCTATCTATTTGCAAATCTTCAAATGCAATTTTTCTTTTTAGAGAATTGTGTAATTCTTGTTTTTTTGATTCTAACGGAGCCAAAAAGAAAATAGTATTTATATTAACTCTCTTAGAATTTCCTTTATTTTCTATTATATCTTTTATTAAAGTTTTGTCGTTTCTTTTTAAGATAACTAATTTTAGGTTTGTGTCATCAGGGATATCATTTGAATTTTCTGGCCATAAATAAGTTTTAAGCTTACCTTCTTTGATACAATTTTTGAGATATTCAAATTCCTTTTCCTCAATAGTATCATCTTCTATATTTTCCATTTTATTTAACAAAATACGATTAATGTTAGGTTGATTTGTGAAAAATATTTTTCCAGATTGATACTGCAAATAGAACAATCTTTCTTTTAACATCTCTACTGCTTCAGAAACTACGCTGGAAGGAATATTTAAATACGATGCAGACCTTTTAACTTCATTTATATTTGCTCCTTTTTCTGTCCCTCCAGAAAATGAGTAAAGGAATATTGTTGTAGAGCAACGGGTCCCCAAATTTAAGCCTTTGTAACTTGCTCCTAAAGAATTATCCACTTGTTTTGAACCTGAATTTTTATCTGTTATGTCAGCAGCAATCACACTATCAAATTCATTCCCTATGTGTTTCAATAACTCTCTTCTTATATCTGGGTCTTTTAGGTTAACGTCGGCTAAAGATATATAACTTATGTTTTGATTTTTAAGGTTGTAAAGGACTAACGACAATAATCTCAGAACACCCCTAGTCCTTTGAAATGTTGGAAAACTACCCCATCTATGATAGAAACATTCGATAACTTCTGGCATAAATGGGTAAGATTCATTAAATTTTTTCTTATACTCGGATGGTTCTATGCCTGGTGGTAGAATGTTTTCTTTTTTGAAATAATCAACAATCTCAGACACTACTTTCTTAGCTTCATTCTCATCTATTTGTGAAAATAATCTTTTTCTTATGATGCTCGATATTTCCTCTTCTTCTACGGGAGTATATGATTTTTCAACTCTTCCTAATCTTTCTGAGAGCAGGTTAAGCAAGTGTTGATCTTCTTCACTATATTGAGTTCTAGAAGGCGATGTTACAATCAAAATACATTTGTTAAGAGAGCTAACAACCTCCGCTAATCTTTTTATAAAAGATAATACTTGAGAATCAAAAGTAGATTCACCGACCTTTATTCCTCTTGCTGGAATTAGATATTCAACAAGTTCGTCAATCAACAGAATAACTGGCTGTTTGGATTCTAGAATTTGTCTTATCTTTTCACCAGATGGAACTATTCTTCCTTTAAGCTCTTTCACTTTTCCTGTGAGTTGTCTCTCTAATTCTTCCCAGATTACTGTATCAGAAGGGGAAAGTTTATCGCCAACGAATACAAAAACGTTTGATTTCCACTCTTTAGCTTTGTGATAAAGGCCTATCAATGCGTGTGTTTTTCCTCCTCCAAATGGTGTCTGTAATTGAATTACGGAATCACCGCCCTGGCCCTTTAATCTTTTTTCTACTACCTTGTATAGATTGTCTAAACCTTTTGTGACAAAAGTCTTTTTGAAAAATGTTTCAGCATCTTTGTATTCATCAGGACCACGATTATTAAAGACTTCCCATAAATCAGCAGCAAAAACATCCATCGTTAGTCTACCTTCAAGTATATCGCTATGCGGAACTGCTATTGTATGAAATGGCTTCATTATGCCCACCTTCCTAACTTACTTTGAGTTTTTAATTTTTTAATTTCTTCCATTAATCTTTCCCTCTTTCCTGAAGGAAAGCACCCTTCTAATAATTTTTTCTCCTTACTTTCATTCGGTAAACATTGAGTTATTGCTTGAACTACTCTGTAAAATGCCTCGCTGTTGCCATAGGATTCCGAAAGCTTTTTTAATAATTTTTCTTTATCTCCTTTCTCCCATAAGACCAAAACATAATGCAAAACATCAATCATTTCTTCAGATTTTTCCAAATCTTTAATGTCTCTTTCTTGTGGACCTAGAACTTTTATGAATTCTTTTTCTTTTCTTATGAATCCTCTATTCCATTCCTTCTCTAAATTTACTCCCAAACTTTGCGCAAGTTTCCTTGCTTCATCAAAATGAACTTTAGCTTCACCGAAATTCCATCTCCATAAAACATAAAATCTTGTTAATGGTGAAATTTCTCCTGTAAAACCGTCATGAAGAATTTGCCTAACTGCAAAATTGGCTGTAATTTCTCTAATCTCTTCCAATAGTTTGTCTGCTTTTACTTCTTTTCCTTCATTATCAATAACTTTCTCATATTTTCCAAAAACTTCTATTCCGGCACCAATTGCAGCAATAAAGAAATCTGCCCCAGAAATTCCTTCCTGCCATAATCTTTCAAGCTTTTTATCAAGATAATCTCTTAATTCTCTTCTTACTTTTGGATATAAACCAATACCTTTCTTTTGGATTTTTCTGGCAACGATGTAGATTGATGACTGAAGCGCAGCCGTTTCTTTAGCCAACAATCTGGATTTCATCTCTGTGCTAATAGGCCAAGATGCTGTTATAGTTAAACCAGATTCTAGAAGAGCGTTTATAATAGTTTCCCAACCAGCAGTTGTCTTGTGGGCATATACAATAACAGCAACACCATTCGGTTTTAAAACGCGGTAAATCTCTTTGAAAGCTTTTTTAATCATATCCTCAAAAAATTGTTTTGCTTTTTCAATATCTCCATGTCTTATAGGATTTGAAACTATTTCTTCAGATTTTGGAGTTAATGGAGTCATAAAAAGATCTGGATATAAATCTCCAATACTTCTTTTAAGCCAAACATAAAAGAAATCAGAAAGTTCTGCATAATTGATATTGTCATAATATGGCGGATCAGTAAAA
>JAWAJM010000105.1:0-3114 GCA_038996625.1 Candidatus Aenigmatarchaeota archaeon | reverse complement strand
TTAGGAGAATTAATAGTTCCTACTCCTTTCGTCATCGAGCCAGTAGCAATTGTTCCCCTTCCTCCAGGTAGTGCAGCTAATAGAGTTTACGTATCTAAAGGCTACGCTTATATTTCTACAGGATGGAGTGATACCATTTATGGTTGCACCAACCCGGATTTAGTTATTGTAAATGTAGCTAATCCTTATTCCCCTACAGTAATAGGTTCTTATACTGACCCAAATGGTTCTTATGATGTTAAAGTGGTTGGTAATTATGCATATATTGCTTCTCAAAGGTGTAATGGTTCCGCCAGAATAGCGATTATTGATATATCTAACCCCTCCTATCCCCAACTAGTAGGATCTTATTCTCCTGGTCATTGGCATGGCAGATCTGTTTATATTTCTGGAAAATATGCATATTTTGCAGCAGGTTATCGGGGTTTAAGAATAGTAGATATTTCCAATCCTATGTCACCTAAAGAAGCAAGTGTTTATGGGATGGGTTATGCTTTTGATGTATATGTATCTGGTAATTATGCATATGTTACTGATAGAAATGGTCAAAAACTCCACATTATAAACGTATCCAACCCAGAAAAACCATTTGCTACCGCTATAGTTTCGTTACCAAATTCTGGTAAAGGGATTTATGTTTCAAAAAATTATGCATATGTAGCTCATGACGCTGGATTTTCTATAGTGGATATTTCCAATGCTTATTCTCCAAATTTGTTATCAACTTTTACAGATTGTGGCGGAATCAATAGGCTTTTTGTTGCTGGAAAATATGCCTTTTTGGCTGCTAAAAGTAATGGAGTTTGTGTTGTTGACGTTTCTAACCCTTCCTTTCCTACTTTAGTAACGAGTTATGATACTCCAGGTATTGTTATGGATGTATTTGTGGATGGAAAATATATTTATATTGCAGATGAAAATGATAAATTAATAATTGCCACCATTAAAGGAATTGAAACACATTCATTGTCAGCTTATAATCTTTCATCAAATAATTTGATTGTTTCAGGAAATGCTCATATTGGAAATGATGTATTTGTAAATAATGGCATAGTTGTAGGCCTTGGTGGTATTCTTTCAGAAGGAGGATTAAGTATTGGAGGAATAAGCTCTTTCGGCAATTACGTCGAGATGAAGCCATTTAGATATTTTAATAAAGTCTTCTATTTCAATGGAACAGCTTATACGGACTATACTTCAGAAGCTTATACTTCTTATGGAGTGCCCTTTAGTATTTTGGCTGATACAGATGATTATTTCTACGTTGGGATGACTTCAAAAGTTTTTCAAGTAATTTACTTTGATCTTGCTACTCCCGGAAGTGGACTTTCTTTGCGTCTTGAATATTGGAATGGTACTAGTTGGGCGACAACCACCTTTTCTGATTATACGTCAAATTTATCAAAAGACGGAGAACTTTCATTTACTCCGCCTGTAGATTGGGCTACAACTACTGTTAATAATGTTTCTGGTTATTGGATAAGATTATCAACCTTATCTACACCTACAACTTCACCTACGGCTTATGTAGTATCTCCTTCATCGAAAAATAATTTTGCTGTATTTTCACAACCAGGAGACACTTCGCCTTCATTTTTGGTAACCAACACAGGCAATATTGGAATAGGAACAACAACACCTTCAGCTAGATTACATGTATATGGTTCTACAACTTTAGGAGCTTCAACCTCAACTCCTATTAATTTTGTAGGATATATAAACTCAGATATTATTCCTTATTCTGATAATACATATAATTTAGGAGCATCAAGCTTTAGATGGGCAAATATCTATGCAGCAACAACATCTATAGGAGATTTAGTATTTGCTAATCAATTCAAAATAACAGAATCCTTTACTTCTTCATCCTTAAATTCCTTAATATTACTTAATCAAAATAATGAAAATATACTAGAAATTGATGAAAATGGCAACCTAAAAGTAAAAGGTGAAATATTAGCATCTTCTTATAATGTATATTCATCAAGAGAATATAAGGGAAATATTAAAGAATTTGATGAAAATATAGCCTTAGAAAAGCTAAAAAATATCAAATTCTATGAATATAAATATAAAGGCTCATCTTCAACACAAATAGGCATAATAGCAGAAGAAGCTCCTCAAGAAATCTTAGCTGATAATGGAAAATCTATCAACCTCTATAAATTCATATCATTTATAGGTTCTTCAGTCAAAAGTTTAGCAAATAAAATTAGTAATTTAGCAAGCTCTACAGTAAATATTATTAATTATGTTAAAGATTTAGTTGTTGAGAGGTTAACTGCTAAATCTATTTCAACCGAAAACCTAGAGATTTTAAATAAAATTCAAATGAAAGATCAAATAACTGGTGAAATTTATTGCCTTTGGATAGAAAATGGACAAATTAAAAATACAAAAGGAAAATGTGAAGATGTTACTATACAGCAAAACCAGAACATAAATGCTAATTCTTATGTAAACCAACAAGAAACAAACTTAGAAACATCTAGTCCAAGTTCATCCAACGAAGAACAGATATCAACAGAACAAATAGACAATAACACAAATACTACAGAAAATAACCTGCAAAATAATGAAAACGATATTTCTAATACTACTCAAACAAGTGGGGAGCAAATATCAATAGAACAAAATGAATCAAGCGCTAATGATACTTTGTCTGCAGAAAATTCAGAGCAAGAGTAAAATCATAAAGTATTTTTCCAAATTATATATTTTACCCTTAGCAAAATTGTGGAGTGTCAAAATTAATTTCTTAAACTACCAAAAACAATTCATAGTTATGCACAATTTTTATCCAATGTCAATTCTTTTTTCATTTATAATATAATGAACTTTAGCAATTTAAATTAAAGTTTAATAGGTCGAATTAAATCGAAGATAAACAAAATGCAAAAATTAAGTATTAGAATTTTAATCAGTTTAGCGTTTCTGTTTTAGGTATTATATTGGGAAATCTTTTATGGAATTACCAATGGAAACTAATGGCTCAATACTTACAACCACCTTTCCAACCGCCTTATCCACCTAGCCAATGTCTTAAAGATACTTTTTTATATAAAAAAGCTTTAGAGGATTTTCTGAAAGCTTTTGCAAATCAAAAAAATGATG
>JAWAJM010000104.1:0-3114 GCA_038996625.1 Candidatus Aenigmatarchaeota archaeon | reverse complement strand
CATATGGAAAGGTTCGCAATTTTGTCATCAGAGCTCTTTTGTGTCTGCAAAAATACAAAAAAAGAATAAATTTAATCTTGCCAATCGTATTGTGGCAGATTTTGAATTTTTCTATAATCTATATAAAGAAGGAATAAAATTTATTTATATAGATACAGTAATGGTAAATTATATGTCAGGAGGAATTTCAGATAAGAAAAGAGTAGATAGTATTGTTGGATGGTGGAACATTGTTGAAAAAAATGATAGAGTTAATTTTTACTACATGTATATCTTAATAAAAGAAATGTTTAAACTTTTAATTAAGAATATCCTAAAATATAAACAAAATGAGTATATAAATAGTACTGGATATGGTAAAAATTAAATATAGCTTAGTACACACATATTTTCCCATTTTGGTCTTTTCCTTTTTCCCTTACTTATCTTTATACTCCTTTGGCACCGATGTTCAGCCTTGGAGTGTTTTATTTGCCTCTTTATTAACTTCATTAATATTCGTAAAAAAACTAAAATTTAATATTGAGTTATCCTTTTTATGGTTACCGTTTTTATGTTCCATAGGCTTGTTGATTATATCTAATGATATTAAATCTGCTGTTAGAAGTATATTAGGCTATCTAACTATTAGCATAACTCCTCTAGTTTTTTATTACATTTTAAAATATGAATATTCATTTTTTGAAAAATTCTTGAAACTTGCTACTATCATATACCTTACTGTTGGTTTAGTTCAGGTGATATTTGATAGGAATTTTATGTCTTTTTTACTGAATAGAGTAAGTACCTCAGAAGATAGAGGCGTTGTTTCTTTAACTCCAGAACCTACATTTTATGGAGTAGTGTGTTTATTTTTTATTCTTATTTTTCTATCTTTAAATGTTAAAAATAAAGAAAAGTATATATATATGCTGCTGTTTCAGATTATTTTCTTAGCGAAATCTAGTATGGTTATATTGCTATTAGCTGTTTTTCTTTTTTATCATATTATATTTAAAATCAACATAAAGGTTTTATCGCTTACCTTATTACTTATTATGAAATTTTATGTGTTATATAAGAATTATGAATTAGATTTATGGAATTATAACATAAGACCAATTTATCTACTAAAACATTTTTTAGAAAACCCAACTGATGTTTTTCTTATTGATGCCAGCGTAAATGATAGATTATCTGCCATATATTTTTCGTTTAAGGGTTTTTTTGATAATTACATGTTGCCTAATGGTTTCGGAACATATGAATCATATCTTAACTCAGAACTAGATAAACAAAATATATTTTGGTGGGTAAGTATCTCAAATAGAATAATGAGCTATTATGGTACCATATTGTTTGAATTGGGGTTTATAGGTTTAATTATACCTTTCACTTATTCTCTTATTATTTTAAAAGCATATAGACATAATTTAAGAGACTCATTGTTGTATCTATTTTTTATTAACACAACCTTATTAACAGCTATTCCCTTATCGTTTCCTCTTGTCGGAGTTTATATAGCAACTTTAATTTATAGGTCGAACAATCATGAAAATACTCTGTCCAATAACACCAGTGATAAAATAATTAGGTATGAAAGTCAAAAAAGACTACAACAAAGAACTGGTCAAAAGAGGTGAACTTCTTATTGACCCATCCCTTTTCCAAGAAAAACAAAAGCAAAAGAAAAACCTGAAAGGAGGCAGACCACACCTCTATCCCAGAAACCTCATTCTATTTCTGATGTTCCTCAAGTTTGCTTTGCGACTACCATATAGACAAACAGAAGGTATAGCAAGAAAGCTCCTATCCTTTCTGGGAGTTAAAGTTCCAAACTTCAGAACACTACATTACAGGTTTACAAAAGAAGAGATTAACCTTCAAGACCTACCACAAGTGAGAGACCTACCACAGGACTTTGTGATAGTGCTTGACTCTACAGGGCTAAAGGTAACAAACAGAGGAGAATGGATAAGGAAGAAGCACCGCAAGAGATCGAGGAAAGGATGGGTAAAACTACATGTGGCTTTAGACATGAACAGTTGGCAGGTAATAAATATAGAGGTAACTAATGAGAAGGTGCATGACAGCCAGAAGGCAATTCAGCTACTGGAAGGTGTAAGGGTGGTAGGTGAAAGTAGAGGTTTGAAGGTAAAGAAGTTGATAGCAGATAGCGGTTATGATACACATGCTTTATTTAGATATATGCATGCGAATGGGATAGAGCCATGCGTAAAGGTAAGGTCAAAGGCAGAGGTAAGTAAGAACACGCTTTTAGGGACATGGTGGTAAAGGCATATAAGAAGGGAAAGAGGGCATGGAAGAGGGCTAATGGGTATGGGAAGCGGTGGTTTGTAGAGAGTTATTTTTCTGTATTTAAGCGATGGTTTGGCGAGTATGTGAGTAGTGTAAGGTTTGAGAACATAAGGTCTGAGGTGGTGTTTAAGGTATGGATATTAAACCTATTCTTGGGTATGATGAACTAAGGTGTATGTTGGTGCTAGGTGATGAATATGTCCCTGAAAAAGGGTTTTTGGACACAGCGATACTGGAAACTTTATGAATATATTCGCTTGGTCAGTTATAATATTTTTAATTAGAGAAAAAAGGAGCTTGAATGCAAATAATTTACGATAACATCATATTCTCTTTACAAAAAGCTGGTGGTATCTCACTTTACTGGTCTGAACTTATTAAAAGAATAATTCACAAAGAAAAAAATATAATTTTCTATGAGTTTGAAAATACAAACATTTTTAGAAAAAGGTTAAATATTAAAACCTTGAGAGAAAGTAATTTACCCTTAAAGATAATACGATATTTGCCTTTCACGAAAAAACTGCCTCCATTTTCTATTTTTCATAGTAGCTATTACAGAGTCTCTATACAAAAAGACATTATAAATATAACAACAGTTCATGATTTTACCTATGAATATTTTAGAACGGGACTTGCCAAATACATGCACTCGTGGCAGAAAGGTTTTGCAATAAAAAAAAGCGATGGAATCATTTGTATATCTGAAAACACGAAAAAAGATTTGTTAAAATTCTATCCAATGATAGACGAGTCAAAAATTAAAGTTATATATCATGGCATAGGCGAGGAGTTTACAAAACTAGAAAATCCACA
>JAWAJM010000103.1:0-3148 GCA_038996625.1 Candidatus Aenigmatarchaeota archaeon | reverse complement strand
TCTTGTTCTTCCAAATATTTTGACCTAAAATATTCATTATAAAAAATTATTAAAGAAATTGAAAAAAGAGAAATTATTATAGAAATTATAGCTAAAAAGTGAGTTGATTGTATCTTAAACTTTTTTTTCATAAAAATAAAAATAAAAATTTTATGATATTTCAATCAGAATTAATATGGATTCTAATTGTTGTAATTATTACTTCTTTTGTAATAATTTATTCTATCTATTATACTTCTTATTTTTCCTCTAAAACTCATGAAATATCTAGATTTATAGTATTCGATGATTTAGCACTTAGATTAATTGCCACATTATATATTGCAAAATTTCAAACATTAGAAAAAACGTATCTTCAAATGATGATCGATAGTTTATTATATTTAAAAAGATATGATGAAGAAACAAGAAAACGAATAGATTTAGGAGATAAAGTCTTTTATGGAATTTCATTGGGAACATATAATGTTTCAGATATAGTTTTTCCTATTTTTGATAATTTTATAGGAAAAAATAGATGGCAATTAGTTATATATTATAATCAAACGTTATACTATATCTATGGTAATGATATATTAGATAACAGAAAAAGCAATATAAAAAGTTATGTTTTGACAATTCCTATACCTGATGGAGAGGTTGGTTATATAGTTTTAAGAGTAGTATAACTATGAATTTAATATCTATAATAATTATTTCATTTTTTATAGGAATTATAATATTTTCTTCTGTTCAAAACTTATTATTTTATTTTTCTAAGGAAATTGAAAGAAAGATAGAAGAAGAGAAAGTTAAAAATTTTATCGAATTAATTAAGAAAATTTCGAAAATTTCAACGGAATATTTTTATACACAATATTTTCTTGGATTAAGTAATTTAATAGTTAAAGATAATATAATAAAAATTAATATTGGGAATAGAAACTATTCTTTTTTTCTCGATTTTAATGTAGAAGAAACAGAAATTTATAAAGCTTCTAAATATTGTATTCTAAAAGATTCCGAAAAGATAAAAATTTTTAACTGTGATTATCCAATTAATATTTCTACTAATTTTTGCGATATCGAAAAATGCAAATTGGAATCGAGAGAATGTAAAGGACCTAATCCAATATGTATTGGAGATGGTTATTGTAATAGATTCATTGGTGAGAATTGTAGAAATTCAATAGATTGTATTGAAGATACTAAAGAAAAAGTTTGTTGTCCAGAAGACCCAAATTCAGACGAAAAAGGACACACAAAGAAAAAAAATAGAGGAGAAGAATGTTTTTGTGATAATCAATGTTCTGGTAATTTAAGATGCAATCCAGTTGCCTCTGGTTTTAAAAAATATAGTAGAGCATGTTGCGAAGAAGGAAAATATTGGAATGGAATTGATTGCATAGAGGAAAAACCAAGATTGAGAATTCTGTTTATACCTGTAAATTGGAATAGAGATATGCAAAGTTTTAGAAGAGCTGCTGAGGAACAATTTGATTTTTTTGTTAGAAATATTCCATTATCTGCTTGCCCAGAAAAGGTTAAGTCTATAATAGTTGAAAAAAATTGTAGATTTAAAATAGAATGTGATTATAGAGGTCTAAGGAATAATTTGATGGAAATCAAAAGGTGCGCAGATAGTACAGGAGAAACATATGATTATGTTGTTGGTTTAGTAGAAGGTTCAATTTGTGGAGCTGGTGGTTATTCTATGATGATGAAAGTAGTTGTTGCATCAGCACTTTCTAGAGAAACAACCGCTCATGAACTTGGTCATGAATTTGGACTTAACGACGAATATATAGATGCGTGTAGATGTGGTTTTGGTTTAGTAAATCCAAGAGCTAATTGTTTAAAATCGTATCTTAGTGGAGATGATCCTGTCCCACCATATACAAGAGAATATTGTGGTGAAAGAGGTACAAAATGTCCAAGAAGTTACGACGTAACTTGTTTTGGCAATAAAAATAAATTCGAAGGAAGGGATATAATGAGTTTTGCAGGAGCACCGGGACCTAGAGCTTTTGCTGAAGAAAGTTGGAAATACTTATCTTCACTTCCATTTCTTCAATGTTAAATTTTAAATTATTATGAGAAAAGTATACTTATTTTTATTTTTTATCACTATTCTATTGCAATTCTTATTCTATATATCTCTTTCTCAATCAGTTTTATCTATACTTTTTGAAATATATAAAAATGATAGCGTTAAAATTGATGAAATTAAAGTAAGAATTGGTAACCCTACAATTTTTACTATTCCTGGAAATTACAAGTTACAAATACTAGATAAAAATAAGAAAGTTATTAATGAAACTACATTCCAACCAGTATTTTATATTTTAACAGATCCCCCCATTGAAACAGATTTCGCAATTATCCATGTAAGATTTCTATATGATAAGAATATAGAATATAGATATTTAAAAATTTATAAAGACGAAAGAGAAATTTTCTCTAAAGAATTTTCGCTATGTAATTACAATAAGATTTGTGAAGAATATGAGAGTTATTTGAGTTGTCCTTCAGATTGTCCACTAGATAGTAAAGATGGGGTTTGTATTAAAGACAGAGATGGTGTTTGTGATCCCGATTGTCTTCCTGGAATAGATCCAGATTGTGTAGAATTAAAACCTAATATAATCTGCTTAAACATAAGGGATGGTATTTGTGATGAAAATTGTATTGACGATCCAGATTGTAAAATCGAGACAACTAGATTTCCAATATGGATTATCTTTATTATAATTATCATCATTTCTCTTTTCTTGTTCATCTATTATTACAAAAAAGTTAAATATATTAAAAAATTATGATTCTAAAATATTTCGTCTTAATTAATTTTTTGTTTCTAGTTATTAATATAACTCTTTCTCAGATTTACCTGGAACTACAAATTCTAATTAGTAAAGAAGGTGATATTTTTCTTTCAACCTATTACTTTTATAGTGGAATCAATATAATAGAAAATGAAAGTGAAAGTATTAACAAGACGGGAAAAATAGAAATATCAATTTTTGATGAAAATGAGAAAAAAATTAAATCGATATACTTAGATTATACTGAAGATGAATTCTTCGAAGAAACTTTCGATTTAATAAGAGGAAAAAGAATAGAGAAATATGACTTTATTATTAAAATGTTATAATCAATCAATCTTCCAAAC
>JAWAJM010000102.1:0-3171 GCA_038996625.1 Candidatus Aenigmatarchaeota archaeon | reverse complement strand
GAATTCAAAAGAATTTCAATATCAGAGCTAGCGATAAGAGCTAGAGAAATATTCGATAAGCCAACCAGATCCAAATTTAATTATTACATAAACAAGCTCGTGGAAAATAATTTTCTGAAAAGCGAAAAGATAGGAAGAAGAATCTACGTGGAGCTCACAAAAAGCGGCGAGATGATTCTCGAGGCATTTTCATTTTGATCATTTTAGAGTTTTTGATATATTTAACGATGATTTAAATATATTTAAGTGACGTTAAAGGGTATATTTATTTCATCCCTCTAAAACAATATTTATTTCGGAATTAAATTTGTCTATTTTTCCTTGTCTTAAATATTCGAAAAATTTATCGAAGTCTTTTGGAGTTAAGTATGTAAAGAAATAATTTGTCTTTATTTTCTTTTTTGTTCAATCTCTCAAAGTGATCTTTAGCGAATTTATATTTAGCTTTATGTTCCTTAGAAATATCAGTTTTTCCTTCACTTATTTTTTCTATCAATTCATCTTCTTTTATTTCTACAACAATAATCGTATTGTCTTTCTTTCTCCATAAAAAGAAGTCCGGATTGAAGGACCCATTCTTATGATGTTCATCCTTGCGCCAATAGTAATCTATAGAATAGAAATCGACATCTATTGATTTTATCCAACCGTCAATTAAATCTGAACTCTCTTTTTAACAAGCTTCTTAACAAATTCTCGCTCTGATGATGAAGAAGTAATACAAATGTTTATAGGAGTTTTGAAGTAGAATGTGTTTTGAATGTATCTATCACCTAATGCATATGCTGGTATAGATTTATCTTCAGGTAGGCTTTCTAATATTTTTTTATCTTCCTCATTACTATACCTCAAAGAATTCTTATCAAAGAAAACAGTCAAACCTTTTCTTAAAGCAGCTACGCTAACAGAGTGGTCCAAATTTTATATATAAAGCTTTGCTGACTTTTAACCAAGTTTGCACTTCCGGATATTCTAACAAATGTTTTTCAGAGAAACATTTAAATTTATCCTTAAATTCAATCCAATCTTATTTGTGGGATTCGTTCTTCTTATGAGATCAGCTTTACTACAGAGTGTTAGTCTTTCAAGTTAAAAGTCATCTTTGTATAAGTTATTTGTCAAATTTATAAACTTTTAAACTATTAATTATGTTATAAACATATGTGAGGTAAAATGGTAGAACCTTTACCTAGATGGTTAATGAAAGCGTATTCAAAATTATGGATTAAGTTCAAAAATAAAGAATTTAACCATGAAGAAGCTTCCAAAACACTTAACGATGATAAAATGGTAAGTATTATTTTATCTGAGATGAAACAAAGAGGTTGGTTAGAAATAAGGCTTAACCCAGAAGATTCAAGAAAGAGGTTGTACAAGTTAATAAGTCCCGAAAAGGCTATTAAAGAAATTTCTAAAGGTTGAGAAAAATGAAGGTTGAAGAATTAAAAGTCGGTACAATTGTAAGAGGTAAAAGATGGAAAGAACCTATCGAAATTAAGAAAATTGATAAATTAGAAAACTACATCCGTATCATAGGTTCTACAATTCATTCTGGAACCCATATCGATCAAATAATTCCTTTAAATGAGATTAATGATCTTACTCTTGAAAAAATCGAAAGTGATTTTTTAAGTAAGCCACATAAAGTATTTTTGGCGTTAGAAGGGAAAAGATATAGATACGCATCTCTTTATGATCCACTTTTAGCTCTTAATGTTTCAAAAGTAGATCCACTTCCTCATCAAATTGAAGCAGTCTATGGTTATATTCTAAAATTACCAAGGATAAGGTTCCTTATCGCCGATGATCCTGGTTCAGGTAAAACGATCATGGCTGGCTTGATACTTAAAGAATTAAAATTGAGAAATATCGTCAGAAGAATTTTAATTGTTGTTCCAGGTCATTTAAAAGATCAGTGGAGAAGAGAAATGAAAGAAAGATTTGAAGAAAATTTTGTTGTAATTGATAGAGAATTTGTTGATGCTCATTATGGAGAAAACGTTTGGGAGAAAGAGAATCAAATTATAACTTCTATAGATTTTGCTAAGCAAGATGATATATTGCCATCATTAGCATCTACTCATTTTGATCTAGTGATAGTTGATGAAGCTCATAAAATGAGTGCCTACATCTATGGTGAAAAAACACAAAAAACCCAGCGATATAAACTCGGTGAAATACTTTCCAGAAATTCTGATCATCTACTTTTTCTTACTGCCACACCACATAAAGGAGATCCGGAGAACTTCAGATTATTTATAGACTTATTAGAGCCAGGTTTTTTTGCGACTACTGAAATGCTACAACAGTCTATTGAAAACAGGGATAATCCGCTTTTCATAAGGAGAATAAAAGAAGATTTGAAAGATTTCAATGGAGAACCATTATTTCTACCAAGACATATTAAAACTCTTAAATTCAATTTATCTGAAAAAGAAAAGAATCTTTATAATGAAGTATCAAAGTACGTTAATGAACAATATAATAAAGCATTAGCTAAAGAAAAGAAAAGGAATATTGCTTTTGCTCTTGTTATTCTACAAAGAAGATTGGCATCGAGCGTTTATGCATTACTAAATTCTCTCGAAAGAAGAAAAGCAAAGCTAGAAGAATTAGAGAAAAAAGCTGATTCTAAGATAAAGTTTGAATCTCCTGTTTTTGATTTTGAAGAAATCGAAGATTTAAACGAGGAAGATAGGTGGAAGGAAGAAGAATTATGGGAAACATTGAGCGTCGCGGAAAACAAAGAGGAATTAAGAAAGGAGATAGAAACTTTGAAAAATCTCATCGAGAAGGCTAAAATAATAGTAAAAGAAGAATCTGAAGTAAAATTAAAGGAGTTAAAAAGGACTTTAGAAGATTTAAATAAAAAATATCCCAATAAGAAAGTTATCGTGTTTACAGAATCTCGTGATACTTTAGAATATCTCGAAAAAAAGATAAGGCAATGGGGTTATACTACCGCAACCATACATGGTGGAATGAGTTTAGACCAAAGAATAGAAGCAGAAAAAATATTCAAAAATGAAAAGCAAATACTAATAGCTACAGAGGCTGCTGGCGAAGGTATCAACCTTCAGTTTTGTAATTTAATGATAAATTATGATATTCCTTGGAATCCAAATAGATTAGAACAAAGGATGGGAAGAATTCATAGATATGGTCAAAAAT
>JAWAJM010000101.1:0-3180 GCA_038996625.1 Candidatus Aenigmatarchaeota archaeon | reverse complement strand
TTGAGGAGAAAGATCAACTCCTTCATATTCTTGTGGTCCATGCTCTACAGCATGGTCAAATGCCAATATTAAGGCTTTTCCATCTTTTAAGACTTTTTTTAAATTTTTTTCTTTAGATGAAAATATCATGATTTTTCCTCCATAAATTTTACAACCTCTTTTTCGCTAGGAATTTTTCTGTTATGACTACTTATTTTTATAGCAGCTGCAGCATTGGCAAATCTTAATGAATATTCTAAATCTTCTGTTAAATAGAGAGCATGCACAAATGCTCCTGTAAATGCATCTCCTGCACCTGTAGTATCTATAACATCAACATCATAAGCTTTAAAGTTTTTTATTTTTTCATCATAAACAAAGCAACCTAATTTGCCTGCTGTTACTATTGGTATACCACCGCTAATTTTCTTTAATCTATAGATAGCCACTTTCAAGTCTTTAGCATTAGTTAAACTCAATGCTTCTTTTTTATTCATTATAACAAAGTCGGATTCTCTTATGAATTCTCTCAAATTATCTTTTTGATGTTCAACCATAGCAATGCTCGGATTACAAAAGATTTTTACCCCATACTTTTTACCTATGCTTATGGCCTTTCTAATGAATTTTATATTTTGATTGCTAGTCATGCTTGTGAATAAGAATATGTCACTATTTTTTATTTTACTTTCGATGAGATCTTCTTCAGAAAGATAGTTATTGGCACCTCTATAGGTTACTATAGTTTTTTCAGAACCATACAAGAATATTAATGAAAATCCTGTTAATTCATTATTTATAATTTTTATGCAATCTGTTTTAATTTTATTTTTTTTCATAGATTTTAGAATGATTTGTCCATACGTATCTTTACCTATAGCACCAAACAAATGAACTTTATTGCCAAAATTAGTAATAGCTGAAGAAACATTATAACCAGAACCACCAGCCTCGACAAAAATCTTATCAACTTGAATTTTATGATCAAAAGGAAAAGCAAAATAGTCTTTTATAATTTTGAAATGTTTAGTTGAGTATATTGTTATATCCATTACAATGGAGCCGGCAACTGTTGCCTTCATTTATTAGATACCTCCTCTTTTTTATCTAATTCCAAAAGAACCCTTGTTTTAAAATCTGATATAATATTCATAAAGTTTGCAAAAGCATCTTCGGGAGACCCAAAAATACTAAAATACTTATGAACATCTCCATCAGACCACCATTTATTACATATATAGTAGTAGTGATCACTCTGTTGTAAGAGTCTCCAGATTTTTATTAATTCAGCGTTGTTCGTTTGCTTTACTAATTTTTCCAGGTTTTTTACTTCATTAAAAGCGATTTGTTGCATCTTATTTCCTAACCATGCAGATACATCTCTTTCCATGTCAGCCCAAGATACTGTAGAAAATTCAAAAACATCTATTTCCCCAATTGGCTGATATTTTTCTATAACTTCTATGGGTTTCAAAAATTCTAAGTTTGGATCTCTTAAAACCATGTAAGGTAGTGCTTTTAAAAACCAAAATATTCCACTATCTTCTGGTTGATGCTCACCAAAAGTCTCATAATCCATAAAAATATTTATTACTTGACCTGAGGTAGCACTAAGCCAAGCAGTATATTTTTCTGCAGTTAATGGCCACTGATCCCAATTTCTGGCGGAAAATCGGTATCCAATGTCATCGCTTAATCTATAGTTTCTAAGCAACACTTTTATTCTTTTATTTGGTGGAGGATCGTCAGGAAAACAGTATTTTCTCACATAAACGTAGTTTGGACTTCTCCATTCTAAAATTCTTTCTGCCCCCTCTGTGTAAATAGCCTTAAAACCTAAGCTTTCCACAATCTTAGCTATTCTATTGTTATAGAGCATCTCAGTATTAACGAAAACCTTAGGTACTACACCAAAATAATCTTTAAGCATTTGTTTGTGCATTTCAACTTGCTCTACAAACTCTTCCTCACTTTCATACAAACTAGCTAAAGAATGATAGTAAGTTTCACCTAAAAATTCAACTTCAGATTTTTCTGCTAGTTGTTTGAAGGTCGACAAAACGTCTTTATTATATTTTTCTGCACTCTCTACAAAAGTACCTGTTAAACTAAATGCAATTTTAAATTTCTTTCTTTCATGTTTTAAATTATCCAAAATTTCTAATAATATTCTGTTTGTTGGTAAATAACATTTATTCGCTACTCTGTCAAAAATCCATTTGTTTAATCCATGATTAAAATATGAGTTGTAATAATCGATTCTTTTTAAGAATCCATTTGATTGAAAATTAGAAATTCTTATGGGTTGATGAACTTGAAAACAAAAAGTTATTGATGGCATAAAAATATTTATTAGTAATATTAAAAATAGAATTGCCAAATAATTCTAGATATCAAATAACCAGAATAAGAAAGTAGTAGAGCCTTAAAGAATTTTCCTATAAAGGTTGCAAAGAAAAACTTTTTAATATCGTGCTTTCCCATACCAGCCATAATTCCTACTATATCAAAAGGAAAAGGTAGAAATGCAAATAGAGAAACAGTTAATATTCCATATTTTTTAAAAAATTTTTCAAAGCGATTTATTAATTTTCTATTCCTTTTTTCAATTAAAGAACCACCACCCAATCCAATAAAATACCCAGTGAATTCTCCTATGCTCATCCCTAAAGCTGAAAAAAACGACACTAATAAAGGATTCATTCCTAAACTTGCTGCTATTGTTATTATTGAATATAGTGGTAATGGTAGGAGAATTGTAGAAGTGGAAACTAAACTAACTATAAAAATTCCAAAGTATCCCAGAGTTTTTATTATACTCAACATACAAATAATTATTTTCTATCCAATATAGCTATTTTCTTCTTTCTTTTTAACAATTACAGGAAAAGGTATTGGTGTGGGCATTCTGATTTCCTCTGATATAGTTAAAGCAAAACTAAGACACTTCTTCAAAAGAAAGTTTTTTACTTCAATATCTATCTCTTCGGGTAATTTTTTATTTTTTTCCCATTCTTTTACCACATCTTTACTATTTTTAGCATAATATAAAACATTCCCTTTTAAAACTATTTTTCCGTCAGACGGTTTATACTCAACTTTAAACTCGAAGGCTATTTCGATAACCTTTTTCCTTTCTCCTATATCAATTTCGTTTTCCTTTACTTCTAATATGTCTATAGTAGAGTTTATATCTACCTT
>JAWAJM010000100.1:0-3184 GCA_038996625.1 Candidatus Aenigmatarchaeota archaeon | reverse complement strand
AAGTGCAAAAGACCAATAGCTTCAGGGAAAATAAGTCTTCCAGTTGCGGCAATTTCTTCGGCAATTATGATTTTGGCATCTTTATTAGTTTCTTTCATTCTAAATTTTTGGTTCTTCTTAACAGTTGTGACTTACCTAATACTAAATCTGATTTATTCGACTTTATTAAAAAAAATTATTTTGTTGGACATTTTAACGATATCTGTGGGATTTGTAATCAGGGCGGTGGCGGGGTGTTCTTTAATAGATGTTCTAATATCTCCTTGGCTTATTTTATGCACATTTCTTTTAGCATTATTTTTGGCTTTAGGGAAGAGAAGAAACGAATTAATTTTACTCGATGAAAAAGCTAAAGAACACAGAGGCGTATTGGGGCTATATTCGACAGATGCGCTGAACCAAATGCTTTCAGTTGCAACTTCAATGACTATAATTTCCTACTCCCTTTACACATTTTTTGCAGAACAACTCACAATGATGCTTACAATTCCAATAGTGGTTTATGGGATGTTTCGGTATCTGCTCTTGATCTATACAAAAAATTTTGGCGGTGAAACAGAGATGGTTTTCAGAGATCTTGGATTAACTTTAAGCATTACTCTGTGGGTGGTGACAGTGCTTGTTTTACTATATTTATGGTGAGAACTTGGAGGGTATACGATTAGACCTTCATGTCCACACAAAATATTCTCACGATGGGACTATGGAATATGCAAAACTCGTAAAATTTGCAATTCGCAGAGGATTGCAAGGTGTCGCTATTACAGACCATAACACTATGAAAGGGGCTATTAAGGCAAGAAAAGAGATTAAAAATTTCTTGATTATCGTAGGTTCAGAAATCAGGACAAACAAAGGAGAAATAATTGGCCTTTTTCTGGAGGAGGAAGTTAAAAGCAGAGATTTAATTGAAGTTATTGATGAAATAAAAGCCCAAGACGGGATTGTGATAGTCCCCCATCCTTTCGATAAAATTCGAAGTTCTACTTTTACACCATCAGAGAAAGAAACGAAGCTTATCGATGGAATAGAAGTTTTTAATTCTAGGTGCATTTTTTCAAAGTATAATTTAATGGCTTTTGAATTTGCAAAGTTATATTCTCTCCCTATGACCGCCGGCAGCGATGCGCATTTTGCAAACGAGATTGGTTTGGCAGGAGTGATTGCTAATTCGAATGACGAAGAGGAGATTAGAAGAGATATATTGAGAAGAGAAGTTAGGATATTTGGCAAAAAATCATTTATTCTAAATCATGGGTCAACAAAGGTGATAAAGTTATGGAGAAAATTGAGAAAATCTGGTTTACAGTCATAATTGCGATTTTAGTTTACTTACTAATGGGAATTTACGTAAGTTTAGAAGAATTGCTTGATGCTATGAAAAAATTCGATATTAGGTTTTTTATTTTTCTTCTTTTTTTAACTTCAAGTGGTTACGTGCTTAGATTTCTAAAATGGAGTTATTTAATTAAAAATGCGGATGTAAAGCTTTCACTTAAGCAAAACGCTTTTGTTTTTTTTAGTGGCCTTTTAATGACTATAACCCCCGCAAAAATTGGTGAGATCTGGAGAAGTTTCTTGATAAGAGAGATAAACGGAGAAAAAATGAGTAAGACCATTCCTGTAGTGGTCTTGGACAGAATTTCAGATGTTTTTAGCCTGATTTTTCTATCTTTTTTTGGATTTTTTTACTACAGAGAAATTTTACCTGTAATTCTCTTCATCCTAGCACTCTCAGCTTTTCTAATTTTTTCATTCAGTTCAAATAGAACCGTTAAGATTCTAAACTCAATTACGGAAAGAAGATTTAAGAAATACGTTGAGGAGTTTGTAGAATTTCATCAAAAGTTTTCTGAACTGACGAAGATAAGAATAATATTGTTCTCAACTCTTTTAGGCATCTTTGCTTGGTTCTTAGAATGTTTGGGTATGTATATCACGATTTTGGGATTTGGAGGTAATTTAGATATAACACTATCGACTTTCATATTTAGTTTTGCTTCACTTGCTGGAGCTGTTAGTATGATTCCCGGTGGTTTGGGAGTTGCAGAATTTACAATTTCCGGCCTATTACATTACTTCGGCATGAAAAATGCTGAGTCAGTTGGGATATCAATTGTAATAAGAATTGCAACTCTGTGGTATGGAGTATTCTTGGGTTTGGTGATATATTTCGGTTTTAGAAATCTTTTTAAACAATAGCTTTAGATAGCTCATGTGCCTTTAAATATCTTTGAAATCACAAATCATTTGCTCAAAGATATCGAAAAGTTTAGAAAAGTTATATTTACAATAGTAATATTCACAGGCGTGCTTTTATGGTTCTTTAGATTATTGATACTTTGGGGTTTTATGGACAATCCTCACGGTCGAAACTTTTGGTTTATGGACTTTGAGTGTTATTACAGAGCGGCGCAAAATTATACAATAGGAGGAGAAATTTATGGCTATGGGTTCTATTATCCACCAATATCAATTTTTTTCTTTTTACCATTTTCTTGGATCGAATTTGAATTTGCATCACTACTCTTTACCTTTCTCAACTTAATTGTAATACTTGCAATTTTTAAATTAATGCTAAAGATGCTATCCTTATATAAAATTAATCTTAGAAATGCGGAGAAAATAACTCTTTTTGCCTTCATAATCACATTTTATCCTGTAGCAATCTCGTTGACCCATGGACAGATTAATTTAATTATCTTATTATTAGTTGGAATATTTTACTATTATAATATTTATAAAAATAAATCTACTTTAGGCGCCATATCTTTAAATCTGGCATCTTTATTCAAGCTCTGGCCAATATCTTTGGCCATAGTGGAATTATTCCACGAAAAATCTAAAAGTCTACTGTTCAAATCTTTTTTTATTTTTAGCGTGATTTGGTTAGTTTCTCTCACGTTTCAAAGCGAAACAGTAAAAATGTTTATTTTGAATTTGTTGAGCTTTCAATCAGCTAAAATTTATTCTATCGACGAAATTAACACCAACTACTTAAGCGTTCTGGATCCAAACGCAAGTATATTTAACATGATAAGTAAGATTGGAGCGATTTTTGGTGTATCTGCATTCCTTGTTGTATCTTTAAATATTTTTTTGAAGATTCTGATATTACTCATAGTCTTCGCAGTGCTTTTTCTCAAATCTAAGAGAATCCAGGATGTAAACATTAGAGCAATTG
>JAWAJM010000099.1:0-3241 GCA_038996625.1 Candidatus Aenigmatarchaeota archaeon | reverse complement strand
ATAAAGGAAAGTGGCTATATCTCACTATTCCAAAGATGGAAAAGCCTCTTAAAGTAAGAAAGCACAGACAAATAGATGGCGTTGTTAAGTCAATAATTATAAGTCTTTCTCCATCAGGTAAAGTTCATGTTTCTATACTTGTGAAAAAGGAGATATTTTCTTTGGAAAGGAAAGAGAAAGTAGTAGCCATAGATATAGGACTTAAAGATTTTGCGGTAATAGTGGATAGCCAGGGGGTAATTCAGAAAGTACCTCATCCGAGATATCTTCTTAGAACAGAGAAACTTCTCAAAAGACAACAGAAGAAGTTAAGCAGGAAAGAGAAGTTTTCAAAGAACTATCAAAAACAAGCAAGAAAAGTGGCAAAGTTGCATGAGAAAGTAAAAAACCAAAGAATGGATTTTCTGCATAAATTGTCTTCTGCCATTATCCACGAAAACCAAGTGGTAGTGGTAGAGGATTTGAACATTAAAGGCTTACTGCAAAACGATAGATTATCCAAAGCCATATCCGATAGTGGATGGGCTATGTTTTTGACCTTTCTTTCTTACAAAGCACAGCTTTATGGAAGGGAGGTTATCTTTGCAGACAGGTTCTATCCATCATCAAAACTTTGTAGTTTCTGTGGATACAAAAACACAGATCTAAAACTATCTGATAGAGAGTGGATATGTCCTATATGTGGGACAAAGCATGACAGAGATATTAATGCAGGCATAAACCTGCTAAGATATGGGCTTGCCCACCTGACGGGCAGTAGGGCTGGAACAGTCCGAACTTACGCCTGTGGAGACTGCTCTGGCGGCGGAACAAGCCTATACGGCTTGGTCTACGAGCCATCAGTCGTTGAAGCAGGAAGCTCCTCATTTCAATGAGGAGTAGTTCACCGGTATTTGACTTTTCAGGATGCACTTTTATAAAATAATAAAATAAATTAATAATTATTAATAAATACCACAAAAATAATCACGGAGGGGGTATGCAGAGTCTTCAAAAATTTCAGGAATTACTTAGAAAGCTTTTCCAATTTGAAGCATCTGACTTAGACTTTGGGATTTACCGCATTTTGAATTACAAAAAAAGTTTCGCTTTTAAATCAAGAGATTACAAAATCAAATCTTGAACGATTACTTATCCCCTTCCACCTCTTCGGGAGCAACAACGCATTGTAGAAATTCTTTCACAAATTGACAATGTTATAGAAAAGGAACAGAAATATAAAGAAAACTTCGGAGGTTAAAGCATGGGCTTATAGAAGACTTGCTTACTGGTAAGATTAGAGTTAATAATTTAATTGAGGAGGAAAGTTTATGAAAACAATTGAGGAAATAAAAGAGATTCTGAGGAATCACAAAGGGGAACTTAAAGAAAAATTTAAAGTTAAAGAAATTGGTATTTTCGGCTCTTATGTAAAAGGAACACAAAAAGATAAAAGCGATATTGATATCCTTGTTGAATTTGAAACCCCTATAGACTTTTTTACCTTTCTTGAACTTGAAGAATTTCTTACAGAGCTTCTCGGTGTTAAGGTTGATCTTGTTATGAAGAAGGCACTAAAGCCCGAGATAGGTAAACACATTCTTAGCGAGGTTTTATATGTCTGAAAGAAGCTACAAAGATTTCCTTAGGGATATTTTTGAACATATAGAAAAAATTGAAAAATTTACCGAAGGATATACCTACGAAAAATTTATTGAGGATGAAAAAGTCGTTTATGCAGTAATTAGATGTTTTGAAATCATAGGTGAAGCGGTGAAAAATTTACCTCAGGGATTTAAAGATAAATACCCTAATATCCCGTGGTCAAGAATGGCTGGTATGAGAGATAAATTGATTCATTCTTATTTTGGTGTTGATTATGAAACTCTATGGGAGACAATAAAAAAGAGAATCCCGGAAATAAAACCTTTATTTAAAGATATTTTAACGGAATTGAGTGAGTTAAAATGATATATAAAAACCTTGACGAAGAATATTATGTAGAAAAACCCATTTCTCTATCATCTTCAAAAATTAGGCTGGGAGATTTACAGACAAAATAAAGACAATCCCGAGGATATTAAAGAAATAACTTCATTTAACAATTTTGAACCTATTTATGGCAAAAGTGTTAAATTTGGAGAAAGTTTTAGGGAAGTTATACTTAAAGGTGTGTTAAAAGATTCTATTAAGAAAATAAACCCATGAATTGAGGAAGATCAAATAAATGAGGTTGTAAGGAAAATAATAACACCCTCAAAGAATTCACTTTTAGAAATAAACAAAGAAATCCACGACTTGCACCTTGAAAATATTTCTGTATCAAAAAATAGGCAAATAGGAGAAGGGAGCCTAACAGTTAGGTTTATAGACTTCCAAAATTTTCGTGGAGACTTGTGATGGCACCACTTTCTGTAATAGATTATGTTGTAAATTCATGAGCTTGCTCATGCTCAAGAGAGGAACCATTCAAAAAACTTTTGGATTAAGATTAAAGTATTAATGCCTAATTTTGAAAAATATGCAAATTGGTTAAAGCGGAATGGACATCTTTTAAGGTTATGAGTATAAGATTTTATAGTTGTTATATTTGTTAAAAGTTTGGAGAAAAAAGTCAAAAACTAAAAAGAAAGAATTTATCATAGAAAAAGTTGAAAGAAAGTGAAATAAAGTTTATTAAAGGACTGAAAAATTACTTAGAAGAACATAAAAATGTATTAAATTTTGAAATCTATCTTTTACGTAATTATCCATTCTCCGGGGTTGTTTTCAGCTTCAATGGAGTAAGTTTTATCCAGATTTTATTATGTGAATAAGAAAAGATAAAAAACAAATAATTGTTTTTATAGATCCAAAAGGCTTAGAACACACAAAGGGATTAGATGACGAGAAAATAGTTTTTGCAGGGTTCTGTCCTCAGCATTTAGGAGTTGTTACTATTAAAGATATAGAAAGAAAATTAAGTAAGGAATTAAATAAAACAACAGATCCGACCATTGTTTTAGAATCATTTATTCTCTCCAATACACCGTATAACAACTTGATAAAAGGAATGGTTTCACCTCCTTCAAAAGAGGAATATATAAACCACCATGTGTTATTTTTAGAAGATAAAGATTGGGTGGGAAAATTATTCTCAGCCTTAGGTCTGCAATTATTACAATAAAAGTTTTCATTCTGCATCCTATTCCCTCAGAGGAAAGTGCTTGGGGATAGATTAAGTGTTAGTTATAAACACAAAAACTTTCTCAAAAGAGCCAAA
>JAWAJM010000098.1:0-3244 GCA_038996625.1 Candidatus Aenigmatarchaeota archaeon | reverse complement strand
AATAATCGATGTTATTAACGCGATTAACTATAGAGATGTAAATATAAATAGTAATGTTGTTAAAGCTGTTGAAAGTAAGAATCCTTTAGATTATGATAATAGAATACAAATGGCTTGCGTTTATCTTCCTTATGGAGCGCGTATGGAAGATGGAATTCTTAAATATTGTAAAGACGATAGAATTAAATTGATAAAATACAATATTGGAAATAAAACATTAGGAAGTGCAATTTGTTATTTGGAAGATAAGAAACTATTAGTTGATTCTATAGAAGGGCATAGAAGATTCAGAAAAGAAGAGATATTTGAAATCGTTTATAGAGATTTAATTGAAAGAGCAAAAGAATGGGGAGTTGAGATTGTAATATTTAATACAAATGTTATGAACGAAACATCTAGAAAATTCTTAGACTATCTAAAAAGAAAAAATTTAGAAGAAAAAGAAATCGAAATGAAATTAAATACAGGCGCTTATCTCGAGGCAAAAAAACCAGTAAGAGGATACATCGTTAGAATTAGTCAATAGTCTAAAATCTAAATAAAGTATACAAAGAAATATAGAAAAATATTTAAATCATGTTCGATAAAACTTGTGACGAAAAACTAGAAAAACACATAGGATCAAAATCAGAAAAATATATATTCTTATCTTTAATACTATTATCATGATGGGGGAAAACACAACAAAAAAACAGAATAAAGAACTCGCTGAAGAACTTTTCGAAACAAAAAAATTATTTGAAAATTTAGGCGTTAGTCCAAGTATTCTTGAAGATGAAAAAGTAATTGAAGTACTAGCTAACAAAGAAATTAGAGATACAATCGGAAAATATGAAGAAGATATTGCTAGAGAAATTGCTAATAAAATAGCTTTCTCCAGTTATCAATTAAGAAATAAAGAAGCAATTATTGAAATTGTTAGAACTATTGGAAAATATGAAGGAAGTGTTGCTAAAGAAATTGCTGATAGAATAGCTAATGCTGCCTATCGAATAAGAGACAAAGATGAAGTTGCTAAAATTAGCAAAATACTTGGAATGGATGAGGTTGTTAGTACTATTAAAAAGTATGAAGGAAGTGTTGCTAAAGAAATTGCTAGTGAAATAGCTTTTGCTGCTTATCAATTAAAAGATGAAAAAGCAATTGCCGAAATTAGCAAAATACTTAGAACAGATGAAGTTGTTAATACTATTAGAAAATATGAAGAAGACGTTGCTAGAGAAATTGCTATTTGGATAGCTCTTACCGCTTATGAATTAAGAGATAAAGAAGCTGTTATTGAAATGGCTAGAACTATTGAAAAATACGAAGGAAATATTGCTAGAGGAATTGCCATGAGAATAGCTATCGTTGCTTCTCGATTAGGAGATAAAGAAGCTGTTATTGAAATGGCTAGAACTATTAGAAAATATGAAGGAAATATTGCTAAAGAAATTGCTAATAAAATAGCTATTGCTGCTTATGAATTACGAAATAGTTCAGAAGTAATTAGAATGATAAAAACATTCGAATAATGTTTTTTATTTATAAATAATTTGGCAATTTTCGCAATAATAAGTTCTTCTGTTGTACTTTCCAAGCTTTGCTATTCTTATCTTAGAATTGCAAGATGGACATTTTCTTTTGCCATATATTAGCATGAAGTTTTTTAATGATTTGCCTTCTTTTCTACACAAATAAAAAATGTTAGAGAAGTTAACAACTTCTTCTATTAAATTATCGATCAAATTCTCATTCAATTTCTTTGCTATGCTCAATGGATGAATTTTCGCTCTAAATAGTGCTTCGTTTTTAATTATGTTTCCAACTCCTGCAAAAATACTTTGATCTAGTAATACATCACAAACAAAACCTTCGTAACTTTTAACTTTGTCTTTTACTAAATCTTTATCAAACTTTTTACTCATTACGTCAATTCTTTCATCTATATCAAATTTGTCCTTTTCTACAATCTTAACAGAAGTATTATAAAAGTTTATAACATTGTTTTCGACAACAATTTGTAGTCTTTCCTTCCTATTTTCTACTTTTTCATTTATTCTGAAGCTACCATACATCAAAAAATGAATTATGAGATAAACATCTTCAAGATCAAAAATTAACCTCTTTCCAAAAGACTTAATATCTACTATTCTTTTATTTAAGATTTTTTCTTTGTTTTCTCTTGTATTACCAGAAACTTTTTCTATGATTTTTCCCTTTAAAAATTCCAATTTCTCCTTAATTACTAATACTCCTGGACCTTCCATGAATAATATATTATTTCAATCCTACATTAGTTTATTTGGAAAGTTTTCGGTCAAATTAGAGTAAAGACTTATCTTCATTGTAATCAATGCAAAGTTTTTTGAGCAAATAGTGAATTTTTCTATGTTAGGTATGTGTTGAAAGCACTGGATTGACTGTATAGCGAATTGTATAGCTGAGCTAGCAATGTAAGATTGAAAGATTAAAATTTAAATAAAATTTGGTGAAGCTTTTTATAAGATTTTTGTTCACAACAAAAAATAAATTATAAGTCCTAAACCAACAATGAATAAAATTATTCAAAACTCTCAATCAAACTGCTAGTCTATTGAGAGGTTAATTTTTCACTAATCGATGCTCTAGCTCTTTCTATTAAAGATTTTACTCGAAATGGATCTACTACACCAAACAATGCATACCGTGATTCAGTTTGAGCTTCTACAGTCGACCTAATTAATCTCCCTTTCGAATCTGTAATAAACCTCATGCCAGTGCCTAAACCTGAAGCACTAATTGGTATTATAGTTCCAAAATTATAGATTCTTCCTAAAATTCCTTGTGTGACTACTATATCTACTATCTTATCATAAGTTATATCACGAACATCACGCCATAAAAAAGTTCTTGCAATTACTATCCTCCTATTCGTAACCCAATACCTATGTCCTTTCTGGTATAGGGGAGTTATGAAAATGATAAGTAAACCTAATAACAATAAAAATAGACCCGCTATTAAATTATATGAAATGAAACTTATCAAACTTAAAAAACAAAAGAAAACACCAGCAAGGTAGAGATGAAAGAAAGCTAGTGGATGTGGTTGATAAAAACCTAATACTTCTTCTCCAGGTAATGGAGTGAATTCTTCGCTAGGATCTCCTGTTGGATTTTGTAATAAAGATTTAACTCCGGAACTAAATTCTCCTAAAGTATTTTTGATTCCTTTCATAATTAATTTTTTAATTTTGGTATTATATAGGTTTCGATTGAAGAGACA
>JAWAJM010000097.1:0-3335 GCA_038996625.1 Candidatus Aenigmatarchaeota archaeon | reverse complement strand
GAAATATTAACATAAAAGTTTGAGGTATCATTACAGACATTTAAAACACAAAAGTTTACATCTAAAACTTTAAAACTTAGTTTGGTTGCATATATCGCAAAATCTATTGGAATCTCTTGATTCGTACATAAACTAAAAGATATAGGATTAATATCCGTTACTAATGAATTAGAAGATGTTGGAACTAAGGAATCTGGCATATTTGATGAAATATTATATCTTAAGTATGCATTCCCATCTATACAAAAATTATATTGAGATCTCATTTTTACGTGAGTTTTTATATTTAAAGATTCTCCAACAGTTAGATTATTTATAGAATTTTCATTTGGTTGAATTAATTTAACTTCTAGTGAAAATTCGGGAGAAATTATATTAATACTGCAATCTATCGGTGTTGAGTTCCACAGACCAATAGAATTATTTACATAAAATCTCCAACATAAGTTTCCAACTTGAGAAAAACTTTTTGTAACATTTGCCCATGCCGTAAAAAGTAAATTTGTTTCTTCATTTCCTAAAGAAACTGTTGGTTCGGGAAAAACATAATACATTACCCTTATGTTGTCAAATATAGCGTACTGGTTCCAATTAGCGCTCCATGCATCTGTTAATCCAAAACCTACCCAAAGAGAAGTTAATGATAGTGTTACAGAGTCATTAACTATCCACTCATTATTATATATCCAGACATTGTTGACATCTCCAGAATAGTCGTGGAAAGCAACAAGAGTATTATCTGTTTTATAAATAAAATATCTTGTAAAAACATTGCTTGTGTAAAATCCATGATAACCTGCATGATCTGCAATAATTCTTAACCCTATATTTTTAGGTTTTGATATTGTTTTATAAATGAATTGGTTATAATCCGCTGCAAAATTATCACCAGAAATAATTACTGCTGGAGGAGGATTTCCCTCAGTTGTAGTTATGCTAACTCTATAACCAGGTGCCGTCGTTCTTAGCATCCATCCATTTAAGGTACCAGACGACCAATCTTCATATATCACTAATGTACTTGTAGCATTTGAAGCAGAAGTTGTTTGAGAATTTCCATAATACAAATAAATTATTTTTTGAGAATTAGCAGGAATATTTGGTACTTTAACCCAAATTCTTGTATTAGCAGAATTACATCCACTTTCAATCCAATAATTTAATAAAGTTTTTCCATCACTATCTGTAAATCTAATATCTCCACAATCACTTCTCATTTTGCCTTGAGAAATTAAGTTCTGAGTATTTATCGTTACTAAAACTTGATAATCTGTTAAAGTATTTTTGCTTCTTTCTGTTATTGTTATTGGAATTCTATATTGCCAACCAGAAAGCCAGGATTGAGAAAAAGACAACGATAAACTATATATAAATATCGTAAAAAATAGAAAAGTTAAAAAAATTTCTTTTCTTTTCATAAAATTATTTTTTTCCTTCAAAAATTTTTGATAAATATGGCATAAACTCTGTTTTAATCTTTTTTGTTGAGCAGTGCAATTTTTCAGCAAATTCTTTCAATTTTATTTTTTCATGTTCTCTTATTTGTTTTGTTTGTGCTAGTAGTTTCAAAATACTTGGTGGTCTATATTTTGTAAATTTTCTATACATTTCTTTTTTAGATAATGCGACTCCAATTGTCATTAAATCATTCATATAAACTAAATATCTCCAATTTTGTCTAGATAATATTCTTTTTCTAAATAAATCCGCTTTGCTTAAACATTCGTATGCACTTGCAATTTCTTCTATTTTTTCATATTCGTTTGCAATGTTTTCTTCAATCCAATAAAAAATTTCATCTGGTTCCATATCTAAATTAACAATACTCAACTTTGCAGCCATAGCACTTTTTGTTTTAAAAAGAATTTTTAGTGCTTCGAATATTTGTTGTTCTCTATCTCTAAATCCTAATATTTCTAAATCTTCTTTTTTTATTTCTTTTTTATTTCTAGCAACAATTTCTAAATCATTTATAGCTCCTCTTAAATCTCCATTATTTCTACTTGCAATTTCCCTTACAATAATTTTATCATATTTTATTCCCTCTTTTTCTAATATTTCAATAAGTTTTTTTTCAATATCAAAAATACTTAATCTTTTAAATTCTATTAATTCACAATTTTCTCTTAATTCTTTTAATTTTGGATCAAAAGGATCGTTAGCTGCTAAAACTATTGGAAATTTTGATTCTTGAATAATTCTAACAATTTCTTTTACTGCGCCAACATCTTCTCTAGCAGAAATTCCATCAACTTCATCTATAAAAAATATTTTTCCTTTTTTAAAAATACTTAAAGTTTTTGCTGCATTTCCAATAATATTTCTAATAGAGTTATAATCTCTTTTGTCGCTAGCATTTAATTGTATTAGTTCTAAATTATTATCTCTAGCAAAAGCTTCAACAAAACAACTCTTTCCAGTTCCGGGTGGACCAAATAATAAAGCAGCCTTTTTAATATTTTTCCAATTTTTATACCACTGTATAAACTTTTGTATTGCTTCTTTTTGATTTACAAATTCGTTCAAACTTTTTGGCCTATATTTAAAAACCCAAAGCATAAATTAAATTTTTGTTTTTTATATTATTTTGGGTAAAGTTTATTCGATATTCTATATTATGTGAAGTTTCTTATATTAAAAATTTATAAAAAATTTAAATATAATAATGGCATTAGAAACTGTTAAAAGGTTAGCAGCTAGAATATTAAAAGTTGGAAAGAGTAAAATATGGATAGATCCATCTCAAATTAAAGAGGCAGAAAAAGCAATTACTGCAGCTGATGTAAAAAAATTAATATTTAAAGGAATAATTAAAATAAAAAAAGATTTCTTAAAGAAAAAAGATAAAGAAGAAAAAAAACATGTAAGAAAAGGGGGCAAATACTCTATAATTTCTAGGAAAAGACAATGGATAAATAGAATTAGACCAATAAGAAGATTTTTAAAGAAATTAAAGGAGGAAGGAAAAATAGATAATCAAACATATAAAAAGTTAAGAAGTTTAGCTAAAGGGGGATTTTTTAGAAATGTTTCTCATTTAAAACTATATATTGAGACACATAAATTAATAAAAGAAAAAGAATAGAATGGTTCAAAAAGCTACTTATAAAATGCCATATAAAAGAAGAAGAAAGTTTAAAACAGATTATAGGCAAAGAATTGGTTTGTTAAAAAGCGGAAAAATAAGATTAGTTGTAAGAAAAACAAATAAATATATTATTGCACAATTAGTTAAATCTAAAGAGGCTCAAGATTATACGATAATTGGTATAACTTCAAAAATACTAAAAGATAAATATAATTGGCAATATTCTTGTAAAAATTTGCCTGCAGCT
>JAWAJM010000096.1:0-3381 GCA_038996625.1 Candidatus Aenigmatarchaeota archaeon | reverse complement strand
TCCTAGTTTATTTCAAAAGCAACAATTCTTGTGGAAATTCGAATTTCCGTCATCTTTACTTTCAAAGGGAAAATATAACATAACAATAAACTGTAATAATAGCGAAGAATATCTTAATGTTGAGGTTAAATTTATAGAATTGTTTTTGAGCTCACTACCTTCATATTACGAAAACCAAATTATAAAAATAGATTTTACTCTAGATTCTGATATTAGTTTAGAAAATATTTCAATATTACCATTTATAAATTATGATAAAGCAAGTACAATATTACAAATTAAAAATAATGTTATATCTATTTTAATTTCTGGATTACCTCAAGGTGAGTACAATTTTTCTATAAATCTTTCATATTCAAGATTGAACTTTAGGTTTAGCTTTCCTTTAAAAATATTGCCAAATTATGAAGTCAAAATTTCTTCAATCTCTAAGAATATGGTTGAAAAGGGAGAAAACATAACTATAAATTTTGTTTTAAGAGAAAAAGGAATACCAATAGAAGCAAGTTATGAAAACGTTAAAGTATATGTTGGAGACGAAGAGGCACAAATATTAGCATTAAGATTTGATGGTACTAATAACATTTTAAGAGTTCTTTTACCATCTTTATCTCCAGGAAAATATGATCTTAAAGTTGTTTTTGATTCAGGAAAAATATATTCAGATACTTTACCAATTTATTACATAAAACCAATTTATGGTACTCTTTTAGATTCTAATAGAAAACCAATTCAAGCTTTCTTTTACTTATATAAAAATGAGCAAGAAGTATATAGAAATAATACAGATTCGCAAGGAAATTATTTGATACGAATAGTTCCAGATACTTATGATCTAAAAATAGTATTTCCTCAATCTACTTTGTTTTTTAAAGATTTTTCATTTACTGGAGAGCAAAATTTTGTTAACTATAATTATATGGAAAATATTTTTATAGAAGGGTTAAAAGTTTATGCCCTTTATTCTTTTGATATAATAGGCTCTTATTCTAGAGTTGAAGTAAATCTTAACTATAAAGATTACATTGTAGAAGATGAAGATTTTATAAGGTTGTTTTATTGTGAAAGTTGGAATTCTCAAAAGTTGAGTTGCAATAAGAATTGGGTTAAGATAGAGAGTTTTGATTTGAATAAAGTTTCAAATACAATATTTCTATCTTTAAATAAATTATCAGCATTTGTTTTAGGTAGAGAGAAATACTTGAAAGTTTCTTGCAATGCTAACAAAAATAAGTTTTACTTAAATGATAGTGCAATAATAAATTGTTTAGTCCAAGATGAAGAGGGAAATCCGGTAAAAGAAGCTATAGTTACCTTTAAAATGGAAGGAAAAACTTATGTTAGAAAAACTGATGAAAAAGGTTTTGTTAGTTTTGATTTAATTTTGGATCAAGAAGGAAACTTTACTTATTCTATAAATGTTAAAAAAGACCTTTATATACCTTCTGATTTCAACTCTAGCATTTTAGTTGAAAAGAAGAGGGAAATTTTTGTTTTGGTTCCAGATACTATTAGAATAGAAAGAGGAAGCAATGTAACTATAGATTTTACTATATACAACATAGGTCAAGCAGATTTGAATGATATAGAATTATTTTTAGAAGGAATAGGTTTTGATTATACATTTTCTCAAGATTATTTGAAAACTCTTAAAGCTGGAGAATCTTTTAAGGGTAGCTTAACAATATATTGTAGAGAAAATGCTACCTTAGGAACATCAAGTATCAAATTTAAACTAAATAGCAAAGAAATTAATTATTCTAAAGATATAGGATTAACTATTCTAGAAAGAAAACAAAACTTAGTTACGGGTTTTGTTATTAAGTTACCTTCTTTAAAGTTAAGAAAAGAATACCTTTACTTAATAATTTTTGCTATAATTTCTTTTTCTCTATCTTTCATTTTAAAGAAAATAAAAAAAAGTAGAAAAATTAAAAGAGATTATAGTGAAATTTTTAATTTAATAGGTGGTAAGAATTAGAATCATAAGTATAATGTCTACTAAAGGTGGGGTTGGAAAAACTACTATAGCTAGCAATTTAGCTCTAGCCCTTCAAAATTTTGGTAAAAAAACTGCTCTAGTAGATTTTAATTTTACAACACCACACATTTCTCTCTATTTTAATATTTTTCCAACAAAAACGTTGAATAATTTTTTAAGAAATGAGTGCCAATTTTCTGAAATTTTGCATAATTACAATGGCTTAACAATTATTCCCTCATCTTTATTAATAAAAGATGTAGTACCAATAGAGCAAGATATAAAAAGAATTTTGGAAGAAAATTTAAAAGAATACGAATTTGTAATATTGGATTCTGCTCCAGGTTTAGGAAGGGAAGCAATGATATCATTAAATAGTTCGCATGAAGTTATTTTTGTTTCTACTCCAGATTTGATTTCTTTAGTTGATGTAACAAAAACATATAAATTTCTTCAAGATTTAGCTAATAGGCCAATAGTTTGGGGAATAGTTTTAAATAAAGTTAGAGGTAAAGATTATGAGTTGAATAAAGAAGAAATAGAAAGATATTCTGGAATGGTAGTTTTGGGTAGCATTAAGGAGAATGAAGTTTTTATTAAAAGTATAAACGAAAGAAAGCCTGCCTACTATTTGGATAATAATGTTAGAGAAGAATTCAATTTTTTAGCAGCTAAAATTGCAGGAGTTCCATATGAAGGAAAGAAAAAATTCAAAATATTAGATTTTATTATGAAGATTTTAAAGAGGTAGGTTTTATGAAGAAATTTTTATTTCTATTTTTTACTTTTTTGTTTTTGATTAACATTTCTTATTCTCAAATATATTATGAATATTTTAACCAAACCTCTACAATAAATATTACTGGAATTGCTGATGTGATAAATCAAAATGAAATAGATCAAAGGATTAATGTAAATGAGGATAATTTAACTTGGAATGTTAGAGAAGCTCAAATTCCTTTTAGAAAAATTAAAACTGTAGAATATTTTATTTATCAAGACATGACTCAAATGGCAGCAAATACAGAAAAAATTGGTTCTTTCACTGTTTACATACCCGAAAAAAATCCTATTATAAGAAGTGCTATAATAGAGATTAAAAACCTAGTATATAACGCTCAAATATCGGCTGGGCAAACAGTAATACTTTCTAATGGAACAACCAATGTAACCCTTTTAACAACCGCTGCAGGACCATTGGGTTCAGGAGAAAATATGTTTTATACTTTCTTAGTAAATGCGACTGAAGCTTTTAAGATTTTCATTAATGGTAGCGGGAATTATAACTTTATACTTTATGTAAAGTTTAATACAATTAGACAAGGTGAAAACGCAAAGCTAATTTTAACTTACGAATATGATAGTGATTCTGAAAGAGAAATAAAAACTGTAAGATTTTT
>JAWAJM010000095.1:0-3407 GCA_038996625.1 Candidatus Aenigmatarchaeota archaeon | reverse complement strand
CTTTCATAACTTAACCTCAAGTGTCACACCAGGACAATCTGTGTAAAATGTGTATTTCAAAAATCCAGGTTCAATATTATCTAAAATAAAACTAGTAGAAGTTCCTGGATTTGATAAAGCTTCTACAGATCTTGTTATATAGTTCGTTGGATTAGGATAATAGAAGGTAACATTTAGAATCTTTAGTTTAACTGGACCAAGGTTATAAATACTTATAAAGAAAGTTTTACTCGTTTCATTATAGTACGAAAAATCAACTTTTAAACTACCATAAGCCATTGAACATCTCCTAAATTGCTCCGTTTCTTCTTCACTTGGTAAACCGCCTCTAACAAAACTTGAACCCCAAAAAGCTAATATTCCAGCTAGTGTCATTGTTATGGCTATTAATAATACAGTTGCAACCAACGGACTAATACCTTTTTTCATAAAAATCTTTATATTTTGTATAATAAAAATTTAAAATCTCTTAAGATATTTCAGTCTTAGATTTAAAATCTCTAAATATTTCAGTTCTTTCAGATATAGATGTTCCTCTAAGATTTCGAAAGTTTTTTTCAATTTTTCTATAGCATCTAAATCACTTTCCTTAATTTTTCCGTATTCTTTTAGTAAATTAGAGCTTTTTGGAATGAAAAAAGATTTTACTATTGGAATATCTTTATTGTTTTCGGCTATCTTATCTATTTCTCTTAAAACTGCATATAGGTGTTTACAGGCAATATAATCATTATGATACTTTAAGAATGGACACTCATGAGAGTAAGATTCTGGATATAAATATCCTTTCTTCTCTATATAAGAATACTTTATTTTAAAGTTGTATTTCTCATCTTTTCCTGATGTATAAACTATGAAATCGAAGACAATATTATTTATTTTTTTACCTAAGAGATCAATTATGGAATGTAGAAAATCTTCTGAAATATTAAGAACCGCATTAACGTATGGTTTATATGGATAATACACAGCATCTAAGTATTTTCTTGGATCAAATTTTTTATCTATATATATCCTATACTCTTTTGAAAATTCTTCTTGTTTCAAGTATAAGTAGTCCAAGTATTCTTTAAAGCTAGTTTTCGGCATATGAAAAATTCCTACAGAAAAGTATTTATTGTTAATGTTTGGGCCTGGCGGGATTCGAACCCGCGACCAACCGGTTAAGAGCCGGCTGCTCTACCATGCTGAGCTACAGGCCCATTCAATATATTTTAGGAAAACACCTAAAAAAGTTATGAGATTAAAAGATAGATACTATCTAATTAGGCAATTGACTAATTTAATTGAAGAAATGAATAAAGATTTAGATTTTGTTATAGTCGAAGGGAAGAAAGATAAAAAAGTTCTAAACATTTTAGGATTTAAGAAAAAGATATTACTACTAAGTTCAAGATTGATACTCAAAGGAAAGTTTACTATTTTGACAGATTTTGATAAAGAGGGCAAAAGATTAGAAAAGATTTTGTTAGAAAAATATGGCGATAAGAATTTTGTGAGAATATATAGAAAAAAGTTTTACGAGTTATTAGAAGAATATAATATCAAAGAAATTGGAGATTTGGAGAAATCTATAAAAGAAGTTTCTAATCTATTTTGAATCTAGTTATAGCTCCTATACCACCCATACTTTTAAATTGTTTACCTTCTTCTGTGTCTTCAGAAACGATATTAATTTTGGCGCCAAGGCTTTCAGCTTTTTCTATAATTTCGTCGCTAATTTCACTTTCGTACTCTTTTTTCATCTCTTCCCCGCAAATTTCACATAAAACTTTTTCATCTCTTTTCACATATTTTTCACTTTTGTGTCCATTTATACAAACAAAACCAGCCTTCACATAATCAAAATCTTCTGATATAATAAGTTCATCAATAGCATTATATTCTAACGCCTTTAACACTTTGTTTAAGCCAATAACGGCATTTTCTCCTCTCTTTAAAGCTAAAAACAGTTTATTTAAAATCGATTTTTCTTTAATTATTTCTGCTTGTTGTAATACATCTTCACTTCTTTTTACTAACTCTTCTAAGCCATATTCATCTGTATAGCCAACATCTTTTATTCCAAGAATTTTATTTTTTATTTGATAATTCAAATAGTCCTCTTCTTTTAATCTTTCTTTAATCGGACCAGGCCCACCAATTAAAACACCCAGAACATTTTCTTCAAGAAATATAGAAGATGCTACTTCTCCTACTTTAGTTAAAAACTCATTTATAGCGTCTTCTCTCAGTCTATCATATCTTCCTTGAGAATTATGTACTAATAGAAAATTGGCAAGATAATTTCCATATGGCTCAACTTCTAGGTCATAAAAGAATACAGAAGCCTCTATTTCACTATCACTTATATTTTTAATTTTCTTTTCTATTAATTTTTCCTTCTCTAAAACTAATACAGTATCTCCTTTGGCTAGATCTTCTACTCTTTTTTCTTTAATTTCACCATTTTCTTTAACAAATATAATATGATCGTAACTTGCAATTATGCTATCTTTTTCGAAGAAAATTTTTTTAGCTTTATCAACGTGTCTTTTGAATACTTCTTTAACTTTCCCAATTTTGATAGAATTTTCTATAAAGTCAAAGCAAAGAACCTCGTCACCCTTTTTAATTTTGTTTATTGGAATTTTTTGGTAAGAAGAATTTATTATTTCTGTCGATCTATGTAAACACATACCACCTTTAACAGTTTTGCTCGGGACTGTTGACTCCAATCTCTTCCTAACAATAATTTTTTTACCTTTTAAAACTCCTATAGTAGCTTCTTTTGCATCCAAAACTATTAATCCATAAACATCTTTTTCTTTAATCATATCTCTTAAAGGATCTAAGACAAAAACTTGATCACACCAATATATTTTTGTTTCAAGTTTTTCTGGAGGTTCTATAGACCAAAGTTTTATATCTTCTTTTCCTTCTACAGGAGATACATTTCCAGCAAATACAACTAATCCATTGGGCGGGGTTTGTTTAAATAATCTCAAATGTTGAATTATCTTTTCTAAAGCAGCTAAAACATTTTTTCTAGTATTTTTACTCTTTATGTTCTCTGCAGTAGATCTTTCTTCAATAAGTTGATTTATTACTTCTATTAAATTATATCCCGCAGGAATATAAACAGAAACTAATTCAGTATGTCTTCCTTTAATTTTTTCTAGTTCTTTAATAAGTTTTTTAAGTTTAGTAGAGTTTTCGCTAAATTATATTCACCCTAAAATATCTATTCTCTTATTATTTCAACAAAAGAAGGAGCAAGAATTAAATAACCGTCCTGAGTTCCAACAATATCTATTTTGTTTTGTTTACAATTTCTTTTTAGTTTTTCCAATAAAGTTTGCATATAGCCAAAATCCTTTTTTTGTAATTCTTGGGTTTTAACAATAACTATCATTTGTCTAGCCAAC
>JAWAJM010000094.1:0-3424 GCA_038996625.1 Candidatus Aenigmatarchaeota archaeon | reverse complement strand
ATTATCCAGCTGCTGTTGTTGATTCTACTACAGGAAGTCCATCGCCAAGTGTCAAAAAAGGTCCCGAGCAAGGAAGTGGTTATAATTGTGAAGTGGGAATTAGCAAGACTATAAATCTACCTGGAAATGTTAACATTTCTATTAAGCTCGATAGCAGAGCATATTCAACTTATAGTGGAAGCACGGTAACAAATTCTCAAATTAAAGTTTATCAAGGTTCCGGTATTACAGGAACACTATTATGGTCGTGGTGCCTTTATCCAGGCAATAGTGCAACTTGTGGAACAAGTACTACAAAAGATACAGGTTGGGTTTCATATGGACCATATATTGTAAATACTGTGGGACAGACAACAATTACAATCCATTTATTTACTGCTGATCGGTGGACTGCTGATTATGATAAAACTGTGTGGTTCGATAATATAATAGTTCGAAAATATTCATATCCAGAGCCAACAACAAGCGTTGGTAGTGAAGAAACTAATGTACCTTCTAATTATGTATGGGCGCAATCCCCTGCTGTAGCAAGCAATCCAACAGCAACTTATACTTGTCCTTCTTGTTCATATACTACAAATACTTATTATGGAGTTACTTATAGTGTTAACGAATCAGTATGGACAGCTTTTACTCAAGCTTTAACCTTTACTTGTAAAAAAGAAAATTTATGCTCTTGCTCACCAGGAGAATGTTTTAATGAATGTAAAAATGATCCAGATGGTAGTGGAGCATGGTGTTGTAATTCTAATCAATGTTCTCATGATGGCTCTTGCTATACTTTAGTAGAATTACCTTCAACAGGAAGTTCTTCAGCTTGTATTTTAGGTGAAAATATAGCTCATAATACTCAAGGTTCAATAAACTATAGATATGCTGTTTATGATGGTCAGCTCTATTATTGTGGTACAAGTAATGCAGATAAAGATGCTTATGCAGAAACAACTGATTTAATTCCTGGCGATAAAATTGGGTTATGTCAATGTAGACCTGATGGAACATGGAATTGTGGAGGAGTAGTTAAAATAAGGGGAGGAAGAATAAGAATAGTTAGCTAACTATAATAGTTGCTTTTGCTCCACTTTCTTTGTCAATTATTTCTATAGTTCCACTATTTGAAAAAGAATAAATAAAAATATCATTAGCTAATATTCTTTTTTCTAATGGTGGATTGCTAAAAGTAATAATATGCTCCTTACTATCTTTATTTATTATTTTAATTTCTTCTCCTAATCTTACCTCTAGTAAAGAGGGCTCTATTTTATTTGTATAAATAAATATTTCTTTTCCTTCAGATTTAACTTGATATGGAGTAAAGGTTTGACTTTCTTCTTTTTGATTTTGTTTGTTTATGTTTGTATTTTCTTCTTTTTCTCGAAAGTAGAAAAAACCCAAAATAAAGAAAAAAATTAAACAAATTATTGCTATTGTAATTAAAATTCTCATAATTTTATTTAATTTTAAGAATAAAAATTTATTCTACTATTTTTATTCTTCCTCCTTTTTCTATTCTTTTAACTCCTTCTGGAACTTCTATACTTATATTTTCTTGAAATGGTGTTGTAATATTTTCTTTGTTAGTTTGATTTATCTTTGTTTCTTCATTTTTTATATTTTTTAAAAAAGAAAGAAAAAGAATAAAAAATAGTAAAAATAAAAAAGTTGTAATGACAATAATTTTTTTATGTAGAGCTTTTCTTCTTTTCATTTTAATCCCAATAGCTTATTTTACATAGTAGAATTCAATTAAGTCGTTATAGGCAGTTCCTGCTGAATTGCTTGTTTTTAAATAAATTTTTGTTGGATAAATTCCATCTCCACAATTTGAAGTTGAAATTGTTCCTTTAACTAGGGTATAGCTAGTTGAAGTTGTTGTTAATAAAATTCCACCACATCCTTCTATTGTAACATTTAAAGTTGTGGTATAACCTCCACTATTTCTAATTCTTGCTATTATATTAACATAATTTGGCTTTATTCCATAATTAGAATCAAAAACCATGGTTAATTGTTTTTTTAGTTCATCCGTTGTACTTGTTGTTGAAACTTCTGTTTCATCTCCAGCATAGAAAGTTCTATCTCCTTTTATTTTATAAGTACCTGTAGCTGCTCCATCATTTATTTCTATATCTCCACCGTAAACCTCCAATTTACTTGATGGCGAAGTAGTCCCGATACCAACATTACCATACATATCCATAGCAAGCCTAACTGAACTTATTATTCTATTTGTTTTATCTCCCGGTGATTGTACTCCAATAACAAATTTATTGGAAGGATCTATACCTATTCCAAACACCATATTACCTTGTCGGGTTAATGAAAAGTAAGAATATGTATTTGAATCAGCAGGATTTGTCACAGAGATTGCTCCATATCCATCTGCAGTAGCTCCATGGTCTGTTACTTCAATCTTTCCATTTTCTACATGTAATTTTCCTTGTGGATTTGTAGTTCCAATACCAACATTACCTGAGGTAGTAATAGTAACTACGTCATTTCCGTAACCAGCCATTAATCTTAAATCATGAGAACTTTCGGTACCGATTCTACCAACGACTCCGTTCCAGTTTGAATGACTGAATATTCCAGTTTTCACTCCCGCAGTTGTTTCTGTAACCAACAATTTAGCGTGGGGTCCGCCTGTTAAAGTAAGTGTTCTTGCCCATCCTTGAGCGTTATCGACATCTGTTCTCCCAATTCCCACATTTCCCATAACCGCTAAACTTACTGCAGGCGTTGGTGTTCCTATTCCAACATTACCTGTTATATATACGGTTGAAGCTGCTAATTTTAATCTACCGTCAGCATCATTTTGGATTCTTACATTGTAATCTTGAGCACTTCCAACACCATAATGAAAATCGATATAAGGAGCTTGTCCAATAGTCAAACCATCTCCAAGCTCAATAGATCCACCTTGGTCTGTGCTTAATACTGATTTTCCATTATTCCAGTAAATACCACCACTAGTTTTGATATTACCTCCTTGTACATCTAATTTTTGAGATGGTGAAGTTGTTCCAATACCTACGCTGCCTGAAACATACAAATTATTTTGACCTCTTATATCTCCAGCTACATCCAATCTATAGCTTGGTGAAGTTGTTCCAATTCCGACATTGCCCAATCCTGTTACAACAAATTGTTCAGTACCGTCATAACCATTATTTCTTATAGAGAATCTAGCCCCAGTTGGAATAAATACGTTTAAATTGCCACTATTCAAACCAATTCCATATCTATCAGATGTCCCACCATCCCATACAACTATTTTATTTCCTAACTCATTAGCAAATTGAAGCTTTCCTGTTGTAGGTGTTATCGTCCCAATACCAACATTTCCAGAAACATACAAATTATTTTGACCTCTTATATCTCCAGCTACATCCAATCTATAGCTTGGTGAAGTTGTTCCAATTCC
>JAWAJM010000093.1:0-3440 GCA_038996625.1 Candidatus Aenigmatarchaeota archaeon | reverse complement strand
AAGTGCTAAAGATTGAAAACTAAAAGTACCATTAGTTTGATATGGAACAAAAATTGAATAAGTAAAGTTTTTTGCATTATCTTTTCCTGTAGTTATGAAATTTATTTCACCGTCCCAGCTAATTAGTTTTGATTGCTCTAAGTAAGGATTAGAAGGATTAAAATCGTAGAAAATTAGATCTCCAGGATGAGTTTTAAGTATATCACTTTTTGTTTCGTTTATTCTAAAGTTATAAGCAGGTAAATTACCTTTATTAAAAACTTGTAACTTAGTTGAAAAATTACCACAAGCAAAAGATAATGGGAAATTTAATTGTTCATCTGTTGGAGTAGTGTTATAATATCTTACTGTTTTTAGAAATGGTGCTTGAATAGTTAAAACACTTCTATCTAAATGAAATATATAAGCTTTATTTATCCTTCCCCATCCAATATAGTTTGTTAATAGAACTTTACCACCCGGTACTACTTTATCAGTTGAAACTACATTTGTAGTAAATTCAATATAATTTGCTTCACTTACACCTTGTGGTGATGTAGCTACACCAACTCGCATAACAGTACCAGTTGTACCTCTTATTCCTATCATTCTATATGGAGAGAATTTTACTATCCACCCCTCTTCCTCTGAACCTAAAGGATAACCCGGTTCTGGGTCAGCTATAACACTAGCACCACCATTTAAATCAACTATTCTAAAATTAGTTGGTTTTGAAAAACCTGGAGGAATAAAAATCTCTACATAATGAATTAAAGCACCTCTAGTTGACTCAACTGTAGTTGCATAATCTGTACCACCAAGTTTTGGTATTATTCTTAAAGGTAAATTTTGTCCAGGTAATGCAGTAGTTACATTAAGTTTTGAGGATATCGTTGGGTTTTTTGTTCCAGTATTAGCTGAAGTTAATGATACATGTTTTTGTGTAACCGATCTAATTTCTCCTGTAGATGGATCTTTCCACTCTACGGTTAAATAAAAGGTTTCTTCTCCTATATCATCACTAGGCCTATATGGTATCTCAGCTCGAAAACAAGAGGATGTATTTAAATTAACGTTATACCACCTTAAAACTGTTCCACCAGATTCATTAACATTTGGTTGAGGAACGGCTGGAGTACTTTCGGTAGAAAAGTATCTAAGTAATCCTGTTGTTTGATCTGTAATATTTACTGTTAAATTATAATCTCCATAATTACAAACATAAATTACTCTTATATCTCTGAAGCAATAGTTGGTTCCAGCACAATCTGCAGAATGGTCTATATTGTTATCGCAGGTAGTGCCATCAGAGCTTTCACAGTTTGCACCAAGCATTCGAGGAGTGGAAGAAAATAGTACTATATCTGTAGATGACTCTGAATCATCAGTATATACATCAAAAGTTTTTTCATGAGTTACAAAAGAGGATTCTAGAGAAATGTTAACAACAACTTTATATTTTACCGCTTCTATATTATCTGGAATAAGAACTGTAAATGTAACTATAGAAGTATTCCAATTTGGTGCATTTAAAGTTCTTGGTATATTTACCCTTTTTGTCTTACCTTCTACAACGAACCAATCTACTTCTTGATTGCTTCTAGTATCCAAAATTTTTATTGAAACGTCAGCACTTTTATCAAAACTTGTATTATAATTAGCTAAAGGTATCACTATCTTTGCTAAATGACCTCTCAAAATTTTATCAGTAGGCTCACCAGTTGGAGAAAATATCTTTATTGGTCTTATTAAGTTTATATCATATGGGTATTCACAATCAATAAGATAAACATATAAAATATTCGTTTCGAACATAGGGCCGGTTGTTCTTGTTTTTGGCAAAACTCTTATTTTATTTAAACCTAAAGGCGCAGATGGAGTAATAGTAATATTCCAAACTAAATAGCCATCCCACTCGCACTTATCACCATTGGCTGTTGTTGGATTTCTTGTACATGTATCGCCAGTTCCAATACCGCTTTGAGAAGTATGAGGATTTGTTTCTCCTGGAAATAGTTTCCAACCATTTGTTCCCGAGCTTGTTATAGGTTGCCATGTTGGTGTTGCTACTTGAAGCTCCCAATCTTGTAAAATTCCAGCATCATCATCTGCTTCATCTGTTAGTACTAACCTTAATGTATAATTCATATTATTTCTGCACATAACAACTGCATCTCTATAAATTTCAAAAGAATTATAGACTAAATGATGAACAGCATCTACAGCATATTGTAAAGGATCTGTCTTGTAGTAAGGTAAAAATTTGAAGAAATAGTAAACGACATCAACAATAATAAAAGTCCATGGTTTTATTTCTTTAAATTCATAAGAATTGTTATAGAGAACATATATCGGACCAGCTAAATAAATTGCTGGCTTAACATCTGGGGTTGTAAAAGTATATCTAAGAACTTTTTCTTCACTTTCATTTAATTTGTTTAAATTCCAAATCAACCAAGTTTCGTTTTCTTTTTTCTCAATTCTTCCATTGTAAACAACAATTTCAAGAAAATCATTTGGCAACTTTTCTATAATAGTTATGTTTTCTACGTCAACTCTAGCTTTAATCTTTATTTCAGCAAGATTTGGATGTCCTATATCTATTAAGGTTTTCATTTTTCTCTCTATTTCGAATTCTGCAAAATTTCTAACTTCAAAAAAAGATTCGTAGGTTGTGTTTAGATTTTGTCCAGTAGCAATTACTTTTATCGAATAGTTTCCTATCTCATCAGTTTGGTTATAGATTACAAACAAACTGCCATCTAACTCATCATTAGCAAAATCGCCGTTATAACTATTATAAACCTTAATTTTTCCAGATGGTGATGTAACAACTAAATTAATTACAGCATCATAAGCTCTTTTTCCTTCCTCATTCAAAACGCCAACAATTATTTTAACCTCTTCTCCTGGCAAATAAATTGATTTTGGTGTGTTAACAACAACTAATCCAACTCCAAATTCTGTTTCTTCCTCTTCTAAGACTTCAACAACTTTTTCCGAAACTTTAAATGGTGCTCTTCCTTTTTCCACAAACTTTTCTTCAATCGTCTTGACTTTCAATTTATACAAACCTGGCCTAAAACTTCTTCCGAAATCTAAATCAACAAAATATTTGCCATCTTTTTCATAAAACTCAACTTCTTTTTCACTTCCTTCAGGATCTATCAAATAAACTTTAACATTTTTTCTATCAACTCTCTTTTCAAAATTAATTTCAAATTTTGCCTTTTCACCTAAATTATAATTGAATTTCTCTTTCACTATTTTTGGTTTAAACAAAAATTCTCTACCTTTTAATTCAATAGTTTTATTTACCACCCCATATTCACTAAAAACAATCAAATCTAAAGAATAATTTAAAGGTAATAATAGATTAACATAAAATTCAAAATTATCAGAAAAGTTTTGGGAAGAACTAAAAACTGTTTTACTTTGGAAGTTTTTAACTAAAAGTGTCA
>JAWAJM010000092.1:0-3447 GCA_038996625.1 Candidatus Aenigmatarchaeota archaeon | reverse complement strand
AAAATAAATCTTTTGCTTATGGAAGTTTATGGAGCTAAGAGCACCAATAGTAACATTAATGGGTCATGTTGATCATGGCAAAACTTCTTTAGCTGACGCTATAAGAAATTCTTTAGTTGTTTTAAAAGAACCAGGACAAATTACTCAACACATTTCTTCAACTTTCATTCCAAAAAATGTAATAGAAAAAATTTGTGGAGATTTATTAAAAAAATTTAAATTTGAAATAAAATTCAACGGAATATTATTAATTGACACCCCAGGTCACGCAGCATTTTCTCACTTAAGAAAAAGAGGTGGAAGTATTTCTGATATTGCGATTTTAGTTATTGATATAATTGAAGGTATCGAAGAACAAACTATAGAATGCTTAGAAATTTTAAAGAATTATAAAATTCCTTTCTTAGTCGCTTTGAATAAAATAGATAAATTACCAAATTGGAAAAATTCTAATTCTTTATCTTTTTTAGAAAGTGTACTATTTCAATCTCAACAAACAATTTTCGAATTAGATAAAAAATTATACGAAATAGTTGCAAAACTATATGAGTTTAATTTTATTAGTGAAAGATTCGATAGAATTACTGATTTCAAATCACAAATACCAATAGTGCCTGTTTCTGCTAAAACAAGAGAAGGATTGGCTGAACTATTACTAATTATTAGTGGATTATCTCAAATATTTCTTAAAGACAAATTATACATTTCTCAAGAAACAAAAGGAATAATTTTAGAATTAAGAGAACAAAAAGGTTTAGGTATTGTTGCCGATTGTATTCTTTATGATGGAAAATTAAAAAAAGGAGATACAATAATAATTGCTTCGCATGAACCAATAATAACAAAAATAAAATCCATAATGGTTCCTAAAGAATTAAAAGATATTAGATATGAAAAAGAATTTGAGTATGTTAACGAAATAGTAGCTTCTGCTGGTATAAGAATTTTTGCTGATAATTTAGAAAATGTAATTGCTGGTAGCGAATTTAGAGTTATAAAAGACGAAAAAGAAATTGAAAAATTAAAAAATGAATTAAAAATGAGTTTCGAAAACATAATTTTTAAAAGAGAATTAGATGGAATAATAGTAAAAGCAGATACTCTTGGAAGTTTAGAAGCTATAATTAATATGTTAGAAAAAGAGAAAATACCAATTAAAAAAACTGGTGTTGGAAAATTAAAGAAAGAAGATATTATTGATTTAGAATTAATTAAAGATGAAAAATATAAAATTTTAGTTTTATTTAATGTTCAAATAAGCGAAGAAGAAAAAGAAATGTTAAATCAAAAGAATGTAAAAATTATTGAAGGAAATGTAATTTATAGAATTGTTGAAGAAATAAAAAATTATTTAGAAGAAAAGAAGAGAAATGAAGCAAAATATGAACTATCGAAAATTAATAGACCTGTAATTATTAAAGTTTTAAAAGGTTTTATATTTAGAAGAAGTAATCCTGCGATTTTTGGTGTTGAAGTATTAAAAGGTAGATTATTTAGAGGTGTTAAATTAAAAAGGGAAGATGGAAAAGAAGTAGGAATTGTTAACGATATACAAAAAGAAAATAGAAGTATTGAATTTGCTACTAAAAATGAAAAAGTTGCAATTAGTATAGAAAACGCTATTATAGGAAGAACTTTCGAAGAAGATGATATTTTAGTTTCTGATATTTCTCAAAAAGATTTAGAAATACTTAAAAAATATTTTGATTATTTAAGCGAAGAAGAAAAAGAATTATTAAAAGAATGGAAACTTGTTTAATTTATGCATTATAATTTAGAAATGTTGGTTGAAAAACTAGAAAAAGAAAAAATTATTAAAAGAAAAGAAGTTAAAGAAGCATTTCTTAAAGTTGATAGAAAAGATTTTGTTAGAGAAGATTTAAAAGATAAAGCATATTTAGATATGCCATTACCTATTGTTAAAGATGCCACAATTTCTGCTCCACACATGCATGCAATATATTTGGAAGAATTAGAATTAAAAAAAGATGATAAATTTTTAGAAATAGGATTTGGTTCAGGAATTTTATTAGCTTATGCCTATGAAATTACAAAAAGAGAAGTTTATGGAATAGAAATAGATAAAGATGTTTTTGAATTTGGAAAAAGAAATTTGGAAAAAACCAATTATATAGATAAATGTAAGATTTTTTTAAGAGATGGAAAATATGGTTTAGAAGAATATAGTCCATTTGATAAAATTGCTGTAAGCGCCGCTACAAAAGAAATTTCACCATTTTGGATTAATCAGTTAAAAAATAATGGAATTTTATTAGTTCCTATAATCGAAAATTTTAATCAAAAACTTTATAAAATTAAAAAAATAGGTAAAAGAATTGAAAAAAAGTTTATTTGTTATGTTTCGTTTGTTGAATTAAAATAATTAAATTAAATTGTATTTATACACTTTTTTATAGAAAATAATAAATCCTATAAACAAAGAGAAATTTTATAGGGGGGTTGAAGTTTTTTGAGAGATAATGGTATCTTTTAGGCTCCGAAGCTTCTAAATAGATAATCGTAGAACATAAATATATAGATTTCGATAAAACAATGGAGACAATAATAAAATCTGCACTAAGAAGAGCACTCGAAGAAGAAAATCCAAATTTAAGATTAGCTGCAAAAGTTTCTAGCGGAGTAATTAGAAAAGATGTAGATTATTTTCAATTAGCAAAAGAACAATTCGGTGTAGATGTTAAAAAAGCAAAAATTGTTGCAGTTGGTGTTGGAGGTGCTGGTTGCAATACAATTACAAGATTACATGAACTAGGAGTTTATGGAGCTATCACTGTAGCATTAAATACTGATGCAAAACACTTAGCTGTAACAAAAGCAGATAAAAGAATTTTAATAGGAAAAGAATTAACAAAAGGTTTGGGTTGTGGTGGAATTCCTGAAATCGGAAGAAAGGCTGCTGAAGAAAGCAGAAATGAAATTAAAGAAGCTATAGAGGGAGCAGACATGGTTTTTGTATTAGCTGGATTAGGAAAAGGTACAGGTACAGGAGCTTCTCCAGTAGTTGCAGAGATAGCAAAATCTATGGGAGCATTAGTTATTGGAGTTGTTGAAATGCCATTTAGTGCAGAAGGTTCTAGAAGATTTAAAGCTGAAGAAGGATTAGCTAGATTAAGAGAACATGCTGATACTGTTATTGTTATTGAAAATGATAGATTACTAAAATATGCTGGAAATTTAACATTACAACAAGCTTTTGCAGTTGCAGATGAATTAGTTGCTAATATGATAAAAGGAATTACAGAAACAATAACATTGCCTAGCTTAATTAACTTAGACTATGCGGATGTAAGAAGTGTAATGAGCACAGGTGGTGGAGTTGCAGCACTAGGAATAGCTGAAAGCTCTTCGAGCGATAGAGCAAGAGATGCTGTTATGAAAGCGTTGCAAAATCCATTAATAGATGTTGATTATACAGGAGCTGCTGGC
>JAWAJM010000091.1:0-3480 GCA_038996625.1 Candidatus Aenigmatarchaeota archaeon | reverse complement strand
ATAGTTTGAGTTAAACACTAATCTTGGTTTTAGCCATATTTTGACTAGTTCTTCTTCAAATTGTGCTATGAAATCTATTATCTTAAATGCAATTTTCTTTAAGAGATTTAATTGATTTATTCTCTTTATGTCTAATTCATCACATTCAGAGAAATATTGATATAGCCACATGTTGAATTGTTCTTTTAAAAATTCTCTTGGTCTTTTGTGTAAGAAAAAGTCTATATCTGTTTGTCTATTATAGAGATTTAATATCTCATTAAGATCTTCTTTTGTAAGTGGTATTGCTTTTCTTTTGAGTTCTTTTAGTATCTCTGCTTTATCAGTGTTCTTGCCTTCTTTATAGTTTACTTCAAAGATTATTTTATTTTCGTCTATTTGTTTTAAGTTGAATATGACAGTTCTTTTTTCATTGCCTTTTTTACCTTCTACATTGCTAGCATCAAAGATAATTTTATAATCTTTATAGTCAAAGTTCATACTTTTAAATACTTTTTCTGTTTTAATGTAATAAAGATCTTTCGTTTTCCAAAATAAAACTACATCATCTTCGTTGGTATAAATCTTTTCATAAACATTATTGTGAAATGGGGTATCTGCAAAAGTCAGCATCCCACTCTCTGTAAAATATCTATGAAAGAAGTTATATAGTTTATCGTATAGTTCATTTTCAAAGTCTGGATATTCTTTTACTATCTGGTTGAGTTCTTGTTCTATATGTTTTTCTATATGTTGATAATATTTGTTTTTCATTCTCATAAGATTGACTGTTGCAGATTGCCCTTCTATATCTTTTACTTTACCGCAAAAAACATCTTTAAGTATGTTGAAAAAATCTTGCTTATCTTTAGTCATCATAATACCTCAATTAAATTTGCCATTGGGCTTAATTCTTTTACTGCTACACAATAGGCTGGTCTATTAAGTTTTTCACAAATTCTTTTAGGTAAGCCTTCATGGTATCCTGCTAAAACACAAAACAGGCTTTCTTGATTTTTTACTAAAAAGCATTGTATGTATAAATCAGGAATATGTTCGTTCTTTACCTGGTCTATGTCTATTAAGAGGTTATAACTAAAAACATCATCAGCTTTTGCTAAAAATTTAGTCCCATAAGTTTTTACTTCAACTGTTTTATTATTGATTTTGAAATCCCAATCAGGTTGGACGTGCCCGATTATCATTTTATATACTAAACGATCTTTTATCTTATTGTATCTCTCTAATGGTTCTAAATTGATAAACTTTTCTTTTAAATGATTATGTATATATTCAAAAAAGCAAAATTCACCTAAATAGCCATTGATGATATTTAATAAATGAGTTTCGTTATATTCGCCGTAGCCTATTCGTGGATATTCATACAATATTCTCTTTTCTGCTAAATATCTTGCCGTGGTTTGCATCTCTTTTATAGCCTCTATGATAACAAGATCTTTTACTTCAACCAACCTTAGCCTCTATAACAGTTTTATATTTATCATATAATTCATAACCGATAAAACTTCTGCCTAACTTTTTAGCAACTGCAAGAGTTGTCCCAGATCCAGCGAATGGATCTAAAACTATATCACCAACAAAAGAATATAACATTATCAACCGTTTTGCTACTTCTTCGGGCATGATTGCAGGATGTATACCATATGCAGGATCTGATTTAGAAGGTACTGAGATTCTCCATACCTGAGAAGTGTATTCAACCCATTGTGCCTGAGAAAGTTTAGATGCCTCTTTTTGTTCTTTTGTTCTTTTTATTGGTTCGCCTCTTTTAGTATAAACATATATAAACTCGCAATAGTTTTGTGCATAAAAATTTGGAGGATAAGGATATGAGCCAAACATTAATTTTTTCGTCCAATTCGTCCTTTCCCATATATACATATCGTAAAACATTAAATTGGGTATTCGTTTAAATAAGCAGTGAATATCTGCGGGTATATTTACTATTTCTCTTGGTTCTCTATTTTTATGTTTCTTTTTCAACGGCATAAGAGGGGCATTGATGCATAGCTTTCCATTAGGCACTAAAACTCTCTCGCATTCAATAAAAACCTTATATAAACATTCTAAATATTGTTCGTAATCATCAAAACTGCCGATATCATGTTCTTTTTGATTACCATCTTGTGAATAGTCTTTGACATTAAAATACGGCGGAGAAGTGACTATAAGATGGATTGAGTTATTATCAATTTCATTCATGTTTGTTGATGATTTATAATACACTACATCACTTCTCATCTTTTACCGCTACTACCTCTATCTTACCTTCTCTTATCTCTTTTGTCAAAAAGCGTCTAAGACTTCTTGATATTGGATATATACCAGAGATATTGAGAGCACCGCCTGCTTGTTCTATGCTGTCAGTCATCATGTTGTAAACGAGATCTTCTTGGTTCGGATCTGTAAATTTGAGATCAAAATATTTTCTATTGCCGTCAAGATCTTCTTGAAAACATAAAAGCGTTGGTTGAAAATTCCAAAGTGATATCTCAAAGATATATTGATCGTCAACAGATTGTCTTATCACTCTCATACCACATACCTCCTTAAATCAAGATTATATATATTATATACTCTATATAAAACATTGTCAATGATATATAGCATATATTATATTAGATAGATGGGCTATTCTCTATTGCATTTAATTGGTCTAAAACCTCTTTTGCTTCTTCGTCTGGCATAACCCACAGTCTATTAGATATAGTCATTGGGGTTGTATAAACTATCAATGTTCTATCTTTGGTTAAAACTCTTATTTCAAATTTTGCATCATCGTTCATATTCATAAGTTTTAATGCTAATTGTTTCTTTATGTTTGACAGATTAGCTTTTACATCTATGAGATTTAGTAATCTTTTTAGTGTTTTGATATTTAAACATAGTATTGTACCTCTACCAAGACTGCCGTATGTGATGAAAAAAGAGATGTTGTTATCTATTGCTTTTCTGATGTTTTCTTTTGATGATTTTATAGACTGTGAGATAAGATCTATGAGTTCTCTTTTTTCTATGTTTTCTCTTTGTGAGATAATCTCAAAAGATTTTTTCAAAACTTCTTTTTCAAATTCTGATATAATTAATTTAGTGTTGTTTTGCTTCATGGTTAAACCTCCTGAATGTTTTTTCTTAGCCTGCTATCACAAGCGGGCTTTTTATTGACAACTTGCATAATTATATTATATTATATTTTGATTTCTCTTGTCTTGGTTATCTTGACGTCCACCTTCCTCCGATAGTGGCTTACCCCAAATTGGGGCTTTTTTGTTTATTTTGATAATAGCTTGTTTTCTTTGTCTGTCAATATTATGTCAGCTATATGAGAAAAAGTTATTGATTATCAATGATTATAAAGCAATTGAGCTTATTTTATTAGATGGGGCAATAACTTTAAAAGCTTTTATATATTGTATATACTCTCAATCTATGCATACTTTTATATATTATATATGCTGTTAGCTTGTTTTCTTTGTCTAT
>JAWAJM010000090.1:0-3489 GCA_038996625.1 Candidatus Aenigmatarchaeota archaeon | reverse complement strand
CAACAAGATAGCTTATTCAGATTGCATGATCAAAGGAAAGAAGGATAGTTTTAAGGTGCGTGATTTACTGCCAGAGCGTTTGAGGTCGTCGAGATGGTTTCATGTCGACTTTAAGCCAAATGAAAGCGGAGTTGTAGAAGAGGAGATTAAGTTATTAAGTGAGCTCTTATCTAAGATGGAAGAGAGTTTAACTGAGAAGGGGATAGATGTGAGAGATTTTGTAAAGAAGGGGAATATATTTGTTATTACGCCGTTTCGAGCAGTTAGGGACAGGCTAAGGGAGTTAGAGAGGAAGGGGGGTATACACGAGTACTTAGTGAGGGAGGGTAGTTATATAGGGACGATACATACATTTCAGGGTAAGGAGGCTAATATAGTTTTTGTGGTATTGGGGGGTCGTAGTGAGCGTTCGATGGCGTGGGCATCGAGCAAGCCGAATTTGCTTAATGTAGCGTTAACTAGGGCAAAGGAGTTATGTTTTGTGATTGGAGATAAGAACCTTTGGGGGAGGATGCCTTATTTTAAGGATGCTGTTGAGATTTTGGATAGATGGAGTGGAGCTTGAAAAATATATGTTTTGATTATAGGTCGGATTTTCCTGAGGAGCCTTTTAGCTTGGAGTTTTAGGAAGGCTGAGTTTTTAGGAAAAGGTAACCAATTTTTGCGATCTTTGGATTGGAAAGTGAGTTAATTTTGGTTTCCTTTTTAAAAAGGTAATCAAGTTTGGGCATATTTCAGGTTTGAATCTTAGCTAAAATTGGTTTCTTTTTCTTGAGAAATGATAACCAAAATCTGGCAGGTTTTGCTTTGGATTTGAGTTAAATTTGAGTTACATTTTCTAGATGTAAGGGGGCTATAAGCTCTCTTGTGAACCGCTGGAGAACATTCCTTGCAATTTCTATGCTTTCAGTGATTAGTTTCTAATACTGAAATCGAAAGAAAAACTCCCTGGTAATGTTCCAGACATTCTTTACTACTATAAAATTATACTTTTTGACATAAAAAATTAGCTCTTGACATTAAGTTACTAATGCTCTATACTAAAATAAAGATATGAAACGAAACAATGGAGAAAAGGGCTATGACTGAGAGGGAAAAAGAATTATTGATGGAATTTTTAAGGAAGGAATTACAGAAAGAGGATAGTGAAATCATTAGGCTCTTAAGAGAAGAATTAGCAAAGAAAGATAAAAGAGAAGGAGATGTACTAGATAAATTTATGGGAGATAGTGTGAGGGAGTTGCCTAAGGTAATTAGGATGGAGGACTTTTTGAAGGCAATTTTCTCAAATAAGACGTCGCTTGATTTACAATTGATGTACATGAAAATGCCCGTAGGGGAGCAGTTAAAACTTGGAGGATTAATAATAGCAGCTTTTTCTCTAATTACTACGACATTAATAATACTTTTCTCTGGTGATGACGCTGTCGCCTTGTCACTTTTTGGTGGTTTTGTCATAGCATTTTTTTTGGTTACTATAGGCAGTTTAATTTCTCCTGATGACGATAGAAAAACCTAGCTAAAGAAGATAACAAAATAAAAGTATAAATTCTAAAAAAAAATGATAAGTGTTTTATAAAACTTACCCTTGATAAAAAGGTAAACTTAAAGAGCAGACAGAGATAAACAGGTTGTTTCATAAGAAATAATTTAACTCAATAATCTATAAAGGTCAGGATCAACAAAGATCAGTCGTTCAGACCTTAGCTCACCAGAAGGGGAGTAGACTTGTTTTATCTGCAAAACAGGTCATAATAGAAATGTAAATGTGGGATCAAACCTATGAAATATAGGTTTACCTGTCTTGTGAGTAGCAGGACTGGAACTACTCGAGACTTTACACTTATAGAGGTTGCTTCGGCAGCGAAGCAAGCTTTGAAAACTTGAGATATCGCTCAAAGAGCTATGATTCTTCTTTTTAGTAGAGAAATGTTATGGGGGTGATAAGATGGGCATGAAAGAAATGATGGAGATTGCAAAGTTAATAAGGGAGATGGAGATGAGACAGCAAGAAAATGACAGGAAGAAAGGTTTTTTACTTTCTGAGACAATAAAATTGTGCCTGCATCATCTATTAAAAATGCCAATTGCTTTAGGATATGGAGGGTTATTTATTTTTATTACTTTAATTTTTCCTGCTACTTATAGTATTATGTTTTCTTTAGCAAATATATGGAAAGAGTCTACTACAGAGCATATATCTTTTGGAATGAGTATGTTATCATTACTTTTTTATTGTGGATTACCTTTTATGACTAGTTATTTCTTAATTTACGGAGTTATAGGAACAATTATGTTTTTATTTTTTAATCCTGAGAGGAATCCTTTTACTGAGTATACTTTTAGTTGGGATAGAAAAGAGTTGAATTTTTTGGATTATGCTTTTTGGGTATTATCAGCTGGTTTAATTTTGTATAATATTTTTTTTCCTCTAATTGTTGAGAAGGAGTTAAGAGAAATTTTTTTGGAGGCGGCAAAACAAGAGGCTATATTACCTATTTGGATAGGGGTATTGAAATATTATATAAAGACGGTAGTGGTATTTGGAGGGATATTGATTGGAGTGTTAGGTCTAATTGCGGGGGTAATATATGGAATTGGTAAAGTGTTATCTTCAATTTTTAGGATGATATCTTGATAGTTATTTCTAATAAATAAAAATAAAAAAAAGGGAAGTAAACGTTAGAGAGGATAAAAAAAGAGTTAAAGACAAAGAGTTTTGAAATTAATGAGGTAAAAGCTATAAAATTAAGAGAAGAAATAAAAATAGAGTTTTTTGTCTTTTTCTTTTTGAGAATCAACATGGTTATATTATAAACTAAGGACTTACAGGGGTAAGAATGAAGAAAGCTATGGAAATTTTAAGTAGTTTAGTTATGTTAGCCAGTTTAGTAGCCTATGGATATGGAAATGATGAAGTAAGTAAGGAAGGAAAAGTTTTTTGTGATGGAATACATACTATAGTGAGAATATGTGGATATTATGGGATTTTTGGTGATGGGCCTTGTTCTGAAGTTTTTTCTATGACAAAAAAAGTTTTTCATAAGTATGGATTTACAGATGACGAAGCAAGAATTATAGGACAAGGATGTGTTTATGTTTGCACTACGTTGAGAGAAAATGTTTTATCTATTGTAGACTTTGAAAGTAACACAAATACAAGTTATTTGGACTGTTTGAGAAAATATGGAGTTAAATTAGATATTGATAGTAATAATAAAACGGAAAAGAAAAAATGATGGACTATTAAAGTGAAAGAAGTGAAGAAGTTTTAGATATTTATAAAGAAAAAATTAGAAAATGATGTATTGAAAGATAAGATCTTTAGTGAATTTGAATTTTCAAATATTTTAAAAGGGGGGGTTCTATGAAAAGTGGATTTTTTTCTAAAGAATCTAACCAAATGTCATTGAATGACTTTTTTAAACATTTAGATAAATAGGAAAAATATGAAAAAGGAAAGTTATTTGAAAAATTTTTAAAGCACTA
>JAWAJM010000089.1:0-3491 GCA_038996625.1 Candidatus Aenigmatarchaeota archaeon | reverse complement strand
GAAACACAAGGCCTTAGTTTTTTCCTCAAAGCATAAAATTACATTTAATAAATTTTTAGAGAGTGAATTTAATTTTGTTTATCATAACCATATTTCATAACTTGTGTATAGCTTTATACCCATCTATTAGACCTTTTAAATAATATAGGAACAATTTAGGCCTCCTTTTATATAGTATAAACTCTCTTCCTCTAAACCAAAATTCATAAAAGATTATATATAAAAAATGTTTCCAAAGATAACTTGGGAAATTCTTTTTGATAAAAATCACTCTATTTTTTGTTAAAAAGTATATTTTCATGAAAGATTCCTTGCCAATACTTTTACTAACTTTATGCCATACTTTTGCAGTAGGACAATATTTTATTTTAAAACCTGTTTTCTTGGCTTTAATACAGAAATCTGTTTCTTCATAAAAGAAGAAATAAACTTCATCAAAAAATCCAACTCTCTTAAAAACATCCTTTTTTATGAGCATGCATGAACCTTCAACTCTATCTATTTCAAGAGGTTTATCCCATTGCCCTTTATCCACTTCTTCACAACCATATCTAAAACCAATACCTTTCCATGGAATCATATCTTCACCTATGAATGAAATTACATCACTTCTTCCATTATAATCATAATAGTATATCTTAGGGCCAACAATCTCAGCTCCTTCTTTTGCAAATTTCACAAGCTCATTTAGAAAATCCTCAGAAACTACAGTATCATTATTTAGAAGTAAAACAAATTCAGGATTTAGAACTTCAAGAGCAAATTTTATGCCAATATTATTCCCCTTAGCAAAGCCATAGTTCTTTTTATTTCTTATTAAAATTATCCTTTTATTAACTTCATAACTTTCATAGAATTGTAGAAAATCATGTTTTAAATTTTCTTCTAAAATCTCAAAAACCTTTATTGGCTTGTTACTTGCATTATATTTAAAGAATTTTGACTTAACTTTAATTTCTCCAAGGCAATATTTTTTTATCATTTCTACAGATTCGTCTATAGAACCATTATCGATTACAATTACATCATAGTTTGGATAATCTATTCTATAAAGCGATTCTAAACATTCTATCGTATCCTTCCAACCATTCCAGTTAAGGATTATAATCGAAACTTTAGGAAAGTTCATTCTTGTATCTCAGAGATATTTATATACCATCACTATTATATATTTGTGATATTAATGTTTTATGTATTTTCTTAAAGAAATAGATGACTCTAAGTTTTTAATACTATAATTATTCATTAAAAACATTTAGGAAAACAAATTTAATTAAAGAAAACTTATTATACTAAATTAGATATTCTTTAAATCTATTAGTAATTCATGAAAATTAGAATAATAGCTTTGAACAAGATAAATTCATAGTGAACTTTATTTTATATATGTTATTTCTTAGATCTTTCAGCAAAAAATTTCAGTATATCATATAGCATACTTGATTGTTTTTCCCAAGAGTAATTCTTTTCCACAAATTTCCTAGCTTCTTTGCCCAGTTTTTTCCTTTTATTTTCATCTTTGAGAAGTTCAATAACTTTATTTGCAAAGTCTATTTCATTCTGAGCTATGAGAATATTCTTGTCATCAATTACATTAAGATCCCTCGCACCTAATGGTGTTGAAACTATTGCTTTTCCCATAGCCATTGCTTCTAGAACTTTGTTTTTAATTCCTCCATCGTCTAAAACAATTGGATTTATAAAAACGCTTGCTTTTGCAAAGTACGGTCTAATATCTTCTACTTCTCCAGTTACTATTATTGATTTATCAATAGAAAGCTTCATAATTCTAGCACTAGGATTTCTGCCAACTATGTAAAATTTCACATTGGGTACTTTTTGCTTAATATATGGGTATATCTTATAATAAAACCAAAGAATTGCTGATATGTTTGGTATATAGTTTATACTCCCAGTAAATAATATTGTAGGATCTGTTGATTCAGTATTTGAAGGTTTGAAGAATTCAAGATCAACACCTGGTGGAATTACAAAGCATTTTTTCGGTATAAAAGGCTTTGAAAGTTCAAGATGAGTTTTAGAAACATATATTCCTGCATCAAAATGTTTATATTGCTCGACTTCAAATAAACGAAATAAAAGATATCTAAAAAGATGAATAAATTTGTAAGAAATCGTTCCAAATTTAAAAAATTGGCGTTCTGAATAAAGTTCTGGATTAAAAAATTCTAGAATTATGGGAGCTTTTATTTTTCCTTTGAGTTTATAATAAAACAAATAAGAAGAAACACGACTATCAGAATATATTACATCAAAATCCTCTTTCTTAAGAATTTCAATTATTAGTTTTTGAAAAGAAGGATAGTAGGACTTAGCTATATTGAAATCTCTAGTATAGCAAATATTTGTAAGTGTTATTCTGTTAATAATAGAAAACAAAGCTTTTGAATAAAATTTTGTAAGTGTAGGAACGGGAATTATCTCTAGACGTACATTGTCTAAAAGAGAAGTATCATACATATTAAGTGGTGATGCTAGTGTTATAGAAGTTTTTGAGGAAAAAAATTTTATAAAATAATATGGTCTAGAAAGAGGTGGAGAAAAGCGAAATGGCAACCCTCTCCAAAGTATTAACAACTTCATAATACTTCGCTTCTCTTCATTATCATTCATCTATATAATATTTACTTTTCTTATTATTAATCATTCAATAAACATGGGCATTATTGTAAGAGCTACATCCAACGATGTTAAAGTTTGATATAGAAATGGCCTATCAATACTTGATGAAATCCCGCACTATATGTAGAAGTTCAATTATCCTAACTTTAAAATAATTCCTAGGCCTGCTGTGTTATAGTACTTAATCACTTGGTCCTTGGCACTGAACTCGCTTATGAAATCATTGAAGGTAGAATTAAAGTCCACATCATCTGAAATCCAGTTTGCCAGCACTTATGAATAGCCAGATATTCCTGAACTCAAATGGTTATAAGTGTGTAAAGAATTGTGAAGGAATATATCTATGCTTTCTAGACTCTTTAAGAATCTCAGTAGTCGCTCTCTACCATCACAGCAAGCCCTTAGGTTTGTAGGAATGGCATAACCCAGTTCATATTCACTTAGTAGTGATGCGCCAACTTCAGCATTAGATAAGGACAGTAAGTAGAGATGGCCGTATTCGTTACAACAGCCACCACATAGCTTCTACCGGCACTCTACCAAAGATTTCAGGACGTACACTAGACATAATCACACGCTAGCAGTAAAGATAGTTTTGTAAAGTCTAGCAAGGGATTCCTTCCCAGCGAAAATTATGGACCTCTCAACTCCGAGCTTACGTGTATACTCCTCAACCTCAAGTAATCGACCATCATTAAACCTCTCATAGGAGACAAAAAATGTATGAAGTTAGATTCTGGTCTAAAGATAGTTAAGCCCATAGAGCAAAAAGCTTAGTGTTAAAAAGCTCGATATACATGTAGTGAGCCTAACATAGTAATACTGTAGACTAAGTTACTTAAACATCA
>JAWAJM010000088.1:0-3496 GCA_038996625.1 Candidatus Aenigmatarchaeota archaeon | reverse complement strand
ATATTTTATGTTCTCTAAATATTCTCTTATTGCTTGAAAATCATTAGTAAAATGTCTATACTCAATTGTATCTCCAAGAACAACAATACTATAATAGTTATTATTTTCATAATCCCATATTTGTTTTAAAAAAGCTATTGAATCAGAAGGTTTAATAACCGCTCTTTCCTTTATATTATCTTGCACCTGCCTCACCTCTTACTTTTTATTTTAAGCTAAGTTTCCCCCTTAGTTTTAATTTTAAAGAAGCAATTAGGACAAGTTACATACAAAAGCTTACTTTTGCTATACCATGTATAACTGCACCTTGGACATGTTATTTTTTTCATTTCAATTAAAACTTTTTCTTCCATTTTTTTCACCATATTTTTCTAGTATTGGTGATAATATTTAAACTTTTCTTTTTTGTGAGAGAGGAAAAAGCTGACAATTTTTCATCAAATTAGGGGAAATTTACATCAAATTCTGAGAATTTAGTAAAAAATAAATGATCGGTTTCATAATTTTATCATAAAAAAAGAAAAAATGGGAAAAAGGGGGTGAAGAAAAAAATGATGGTGGTAGGGGCAATAATACTAAGTATAGTAGTTTCAGTTATAACTATATATGTTGCTATTTTGCTAGGAGGGGTTTTAAGCTCAACAGTAGCGGATCTATTTACGCAATTTAATGTTACAGGGGTTTGGCAGAATTTGTTTACTCAGACTGGACAAATAGCAACAGCGGCTATATCGGTGGCAGTTATTGGATTTTTAATAGCCGCATTCATGATAGTAATATCAATGTTCGCCGGAGGAAAGAAAACATAATATTTTAACTTTTTTTCTCTTTCTTTTTTTTCTCATTTTTTTCTGGAAAATTACATAAAATGACTATGATACATTTACATGAATTTGCACAAGAGGAGCTAGTTCTTTTTGTGCAAAAATTCCAGGGGCGGGCGGGCGAGTTTTTTAAATTAATTAATTTGAAACACATTTACTTAGAATAAATGATAAAAATTTCGCCACCACCATTTTTTTACTAAGTAACTGATCAGCAGAAGAATTTTTTATACTAATTAATTGTATAGAACACACCAGCTTGATGATAAACTTCTGAGAAACTACTTCATCAGTTTACATTTCTGCACAAACGTTAATACATAAACAGCTGTTATGTAAAAACGCCCGTTTTTGCCTAATATATAAAATACATGTAAAAATTAACCAAAATGTTTATAAGTTATAGATAAAATATTTTTACATATGATTTTAAAAAAACAAAAGGCTCTAGGTTATGCACGTATTAGTCTTGAAAGTGAGAATATTGAGAATCAAATTCTTGAATTAGAGAAATTTGCAGAATTAAATAATTTTGATTTAGTAGAAGTATTTAAGGACATAGGAGTAAGCGGTGGAAAATCTGCCCTAGAGCGAGAAGGATTTAAAAAAACACTTGAAACATCTAATTTACTCAATATAAAAACAATAATTGTTTATGATTTAACCCGCCTTGGAAGGGATTTATTTGATTTAGTTAATACTTATAAATTTTTACTTGAACAAGGTTTTAATGTATTATTTGTAAAACATCCTGAGCTTAATGCAAAACCAAACTCCCCAGTAAGTGAAGCATTAAGAAGAGCATTATTAACAATGTTGGGGATTGTAAGCGAATTAGAGCGTGCTTTTATAATTGAAAGAACAAAGGCGGGGCTTGAAAGAGCAAAACGAGAAGGTAAGAAATTAGGAAGAAAATTAGTTAATATACCTATTGATAAAGTGCAAGAGTATTTACGAAAAGGATTGAGTAAGAAAGATATTTATCGCCTTCTTATTGATATGGGTTTTTTGAGATATAAAGAAAAAGGTATAGAAAAAGTGCTATCATATGATAGATTCTTGAAAAGATTAAAACATATAAAATAGTATAATTATTAAAAATTCTACTTTAGCCATATCTTGATGGTAACCTCCATCAGATCCCTGGGCAGGTTACCATCGTTTTTTTTCATAATTTATGAAGAAAAAAGCAAAATTTTGATGGTAACCTGGTAACCTGCTATAGAGAACACACTGCAACTTTTTATAAGAGAACACAAAACCCCGGGTTACCAGGTTACCAGGTTACCATAGGTTACCAGGTTACCAGGTTACCATCATTTATTATCATCATTTTATCATCATTTTTTATATATAATATAATAATATTAACAATAAGTTGATGAAGAAAAAAAGCTAGGATTTTTATGATAAGTTACCAAGTTACCATAAAGAAGTTAAAAAAGAAGTTCCTTTAAAAAATCAACTGATGTTACCATTGCTTTTATTACTTCTTTCTTTATTTTCACTGCTTTATATTCTTGATTTAACATTTCAGCTAAGCTTTTTAATGTTATTCTTCCTTCCAATCCAATTTCACGAAGCAAGCTAGCTGTAAGAACAACTTGATTATCTTCTAAAAGCCTTCCTCCTATCAAAAGATTTTTCTCTAAAAGTATTCTCAATTTTCTTTCCATTTCTATTGAATCCGGGCCTATTGCTGTTGCACTTGTTCTATCTACTTCTATTATTCTTGAAATATATTTAGCAAAAAGATCATTAATATATTTCTTAAATCTTTCAGTAAATTCTTCTAAAATAGTTTCAAAAAAATCCTGGTTTTCAACATATTCTAAATTTATCCATTGTGGAATTTCTAGCCTTGCTTCTTTATAACAATTTTCAATTAATGTTCTTGCTTCTATTTCCTTTCCTTCTTCTATCACTTGTTTAGCTATACATTTACCAATTTCACTTAATAATTCAAGCCTTTGTTCTACTTTTTCTTTAAACTCTCTTTGTTTCTCTATTGAAATTTTTTCACCAAAAGAGAATTGAATAATTTTCAATCTTCTTAATAATGCATCATCTCTTGGAAAGAATTTATTACTTGTGAATATCAAATTTGATAATGCGGGTATTTCTGCATAAGCCCCTCTTATGTATTTTCCTCTCACTAATGTCGTATCTATAGCATTTTTAATAGTTTCTATTACTTCTTCTTTTGTTAAAGCATTTCCAGGTTCATTAATTAATACTGGAAAAGTAGACATGCTAAGAACATAACCAAGTCTTGCTATTGTATCAATACTTGCTCCAGTTTTTTCATGTTTACTATCAAGCCCCCACATTTTCAATATTATTCTTCCTAAAGTTGTTTTCCCAGTTGCTGAATCACCAAAGAGATAAAGCCAGGGGATCCATTTCCCTCTTTGTTTTTGTACATATCCAAAGGGTGCTATTACTCCCCATTTTATAATACTTGAAAATTTATCTTGAATGTGTTTAAACCAAACTTCAGCTAATTCATTCAATAATTTTAAACTCTCTCTAAGTTTTTCTTTATCAAAATCTTGTTTTTCTATTTTTATAGCAATAATTTTATTATTAATAAAGTAAAAGCCAGGACTTTCAATTTCTGTTCTCAATTCAGCTTTTCTCTTTCTTACAAAGGCTTGAGCAATTGCACTTAA
>JAWAJM010000087.1:0-3522 GCA_038996625.1 Candidatus Aenigmatarchaeota archaeon | reverse complement strand
CGCTACAATACCCTTCCCAATGACCATATTTTCCACAGCTACATATTACATTAGAATCAAAATTTACATTAATATGCCCAATTTCATGTGCATTACCATCTTTTCCCAAAAGAAGCTTTCCATCAACAAAAACACCACCCCCAATACCACTACTAATAGTTACATAAACAAAATTTTCTTCTTTGTACTTTCCATAAATTTTTTCTCCAATAGCAGCAGCTACGGAATCGTTTATAATTATAACTTCTTTCTTTAATTTCTTCTCTAATACTCTTTTTAAATTTACATTTTTTATTCCTATGTTTGGACAATGAAAAACAAACCCACTTTTAATATTTATAGTTCCAGCTATTCCTATAACAACTTTTTTAAATTCTACTTTTGAAAGTTTTTCACACAAAAAATTTATTAGAGTTTCGTAGTTTTTTGGAGTTAAGAATTCCTCTATTAAAATTTCTTTACCCTTTTTAAAACCTATTCTAGTTTTTGTCCCTCCAATATCTATTCCAACTATCATATTTCAACTATTTTAGCTAACCTTTTTAACACACTAATCTTTTCTTTATTTCCTATTTTTGCTTCTTCAACAGCTTGCTTTAATATTTCAGCTTCTTTTAGCATCCTTTCTTTGTCAACATAATATGGTTTACCAGCTTTTGTACCATGCGCATAAGTAAATTTTATAGGATCTTTCCAGCTTAGCCTACTTCCAAAAATTATGTTTGCAATATATGCTAAACCTCTAATAGTATCTTTTCCTATCCCATTAATACTAAGCAATTCCTCAAAATTTTCAGCTGCTTTTGCTATTTCCAAAGCTTTTTTATTTATTTTTGTAGGAATTTTGAAGTGATAAGGTAATTTAACAATTTCGTAACCATTCATATTTATATAATCTATTAATAGTTTTTGTTCTTGTTTTTTATCTAGCATTATTAAAGTTTTTTCAATTTTTTCTGGTGTATAATCTTTAACTATATCTATTATAGCTTTTCTTGTCTCCGCAGATTCTCTATGAAACAAATTCAAAACAATTTTTTCTTTAGCTCCAATAATTTCGTTATGCGGCTCTTCTTCAAACTTTTTCGTATTGGTTATCCAATGTAATCTTCTAACTTTTTGAGATTCTATATTCATTTTTTGATTTATTATAGAATAATTTCCATTTTCATCTAGAATTATAGAGTGAAAATATAAATCATAGCCATCTTGTAATTCAACATTATCTGCCTTTGCACTTAAAATACTAGCCCTTTTAATTTCTTCTTTGTTTTTAATTTCAGAATTCTCTATTTCTTCTAAGATTTTTATAGAATCTTTTCCTTTCCCGCCAAATACTTTTATTGGCAGATTAGAATCTTTTAGAGCATCTTTTACTGCTTTTATTGTTACAGTAGTCATACCACTATAATTCCACTCAAATCCTAATAAGCATGCAAAACATTGAAACCATAGAGCATCGCTAAATCTATATACTAATTCGTAACTTCCATACTCTTCTATAAGAATTTCAAGAATTGGTTTTGCAAGCTTTACCATTTCATTGTAATGCGGCACTGGACCTTTTGCTAATCTTAATTCAACAAAGTCTTTTCTTATCATAATTTTATGTTAGTATTCTAATAAACTCATTCTTCAGTTTTTCTAACGTTTCTTCTAATCTTTTTCTTCTATCTTCAAACACTTTTTCATAGAAAAGTATGTAGTATAATCTGAAGGCAAGTTTTTTTAATAGAAAGACTATTTTGTTTTCATCGCTTATAGTTGCTTCTAGAATTAACCTAGCTCTAAGTTTAATGTTTATTGGTTTCTTTTCGTCCTTAGTCATTACTCCACTAAAAATATTTTCTATTATATACGAAGTTTTAAAAAACTTTGTTTCATCAAAAGTGTCAACAACGTCTATTCTAATAAAAAAAGAGTTATCTGTAGCGTCAAATCTAAGGTCTTTAATTTTGTGTGCTTTTCTCTTTATATTTAATAGGTTCGCAAATATTTTATAATTTTGTTTATAAACGTTTAATGGTTTATTCGTTTCAACATTAAATTCTAAATACTCCTCTTTTGGAATTATAATTTCTTTAACAATTTTTTCTTCCATTATAATCTACTTACTTGTGCTTCGAGATAAGATATAAATCTCTTCAAATATTCCTTACCATTTTCTTGATATTTCTTTATTACGTCTGAATAAAAAAAGTTCCAATAAAGTGAAAAGAAAAAATGATAAAGCAAACTACGCTGAAAAGCAGTTTCTTGCGGTAATTCGAAGTATAGTGCACCTTTTATACTAGCCTCAAACTTTCCAACATCTTCTACATTACATTCGTAATAAACACTAATTTCAAATCTATAATAACAATTTCTATCTATAAGCTTAGTTAGTTTATAATCTGCTTTCATTTTTTCCTTTTCCCCCCTTGATAAACTAAACGCACTTTCTTTAATATCCTCTTCTTTCACTTCAAGAGCACTAGAAATAATTTTTTTAATGTTTTTAGCTAACATAGAAATATTTGGACCTTCGTATGTAAAAGGTAGTGCAACTATTGTTAAGTCATATTTTTTAACTATTGCGGATGTAAATAGTAATGGCTTTATCTGAACTTCTGTTAATTCCATAAAAATAAATCCTTAAACTAAATATTTTTCTAAACAGTTGAGCCCCGGGAGGGATTCGAACCCTCGACCTCCTGCTTACGAGGCAGGCGCTCTACCGCTAAGCTACCGGGGCATTCCTTACATTAATATTTTTTATTTATGGAATTTTTATGGATGCTAACATTCTAAGATTTTTTAATAAACAGTCTAAAAACATTGAAAAGATTTTGAGGAATTATAGCGAAGTTAAAATTGTTTTTGATAGAGATGTAGATGGATTAATGTCATGCTTAATTGTTTATAGCTTTCTTAAAAAAGCGAAGAAAAAAATAGAACTAGTTTCTTTAAAGACTAATGAATTAGAAAATTTTATAAAAAAAGAAAAAAATTCAGATAAGCTTTATATATTCTTAGATTTAAGCTTAGAAGAAAATATTGCAAAAGAAATAAGAAATAAAAAAATTAAAAGTATTTGGATAGATCATCATCAAATAAGAATTTTCTCATCAAAAGATATATTATTCATAAATCCGCTATTAGTAAAATCAAACATATATATTCCAACATCAGCAATATCTTATATTTTATTTGATAGAATTTATCATTTAGAAGATTCTATTTTTTTCGCATGCATAGGAATAATATCTGATAAGGGAGAAAAGGATTGTAAAACAATTTTAGAAAAATGTCAGCAAAAATATAAAATTTCAATTTCTGAAATTAATGAAATTGCAATGAAAATAAACTCTATTTTTGTTTTAAATAAAAAAATAGAAAGGCTTATTCCAAAAATGTTGAATATAGAATTTTTCACTAAAAATAAATTCTTAGATAAAATTTATAGGAAAGCGCAAAAAATAATAAAGTCTGAATTGAAAAAAGCTTTAAGAAAATATAAAGAGATAAACGGCTTTATTTTAT
>JAWAJM010000086.1:0-3532 GCA_038996625.1 Candidatus Aenigmatarchaeota archaeon | reverse complement strand
AACTGCACTAATATTATATCTTGTAAAGAAGATATTAGAAGTAGACAAGCATGTGGAAGTCTTAAAAACAGAGATAAAGCATCTAAGAGAGCTATATGAAAAAATTATTAGGCAATGCGGATCTAAAGATATATAATCATGCAACTTCAGAAGTATTAAATATACCAGAATTGCAAGATGAGTTTGAATATGTCGTTACAGGGTTTTTAGCAAATAATTTAGTTGATAACAGATTTAGACATGCGATACTGAAAGTATATGGTTCGGATGGTGAAGCTTTTCAGAACAAGGTAAAGAGTTATGAGTATATAGAATATCCGCCTATGAAAGTTATAATGACACGTAACAATATAGTTTTGACTACATCAGATATAGCACTAAGAAACTACAAAGAAATATCGTTCGTAGGGCCTAGGGGTGGGTGTTTTGAAGTAGCTATCAATCATTACATATCAGGCTTAAGGAAAAGAAAAAGATTGAGGTATGTAGTGTTATGATATGAGTTGTATAGCAAGATCATATCCGCGTGCGGAGTTTGAATACGATGCAAGGCACGAGTATGATTTTGATAAGAAAAGTAGTAGAAAAGCAAAAGAGCTTACAATAGAAGAGGCATTTCACAAGGCAACAAAGTCTTATTTATATCATATTTCTAATTTCAAAGATATATCTTTTGAAGATTTTGCGTTTATTCACAGCAGTATATACAGAAGCACGATAGCTAATAAAGAAGACAAGTTACCGAGTGGTTATGAGAGAATGTATAAATTTGCAGAAAAACTATATAATGAATATGAAAGCAAAGTAAGTGAGCGTGCAAGAAAGTTTGCAAAGTGGTTAGAGTCAGAACATGGAAAATATTTTTTAGATGCGATTAAAGAAGAGAAAAATGTGAAGAGAAGAATATTGTTAAGCAATATGTTAGCGAGCTATTACATACAGACATTTTATCCGTATACAATCAATGGTGCTGTAGAGAAATATCTTGATTATGAATATAAATATGTAGGTAGGCATGTTTATAAAATCTGGAGTAATCCTCTCTTTTGGGGTGCGTTTGGTATAGGAATGACAATATATGAAGAGATAGAAAGGATAAAGAAAGTAAATGACTATTTAAGTTTTACAGTAGAAGATGAATACGCATCTGAAGTGTTCATTAAAGAGATTAAAACGTGGTTAGATGCAACAAATAACTTAACAGATTTTTATAGACAATTAGGAAGAGCTATAAATTCAATTAGAGATTTTTTTACATCTGGGCAATTTATATCAACTATTGCAGGTGATGTAGGTAGTGCAGTAGTTGCTGATTTGATTAGAAGAGGTGTAGTGATAGGATTAGAAAGTCTAGGATTTTTACTTTTAAATTTTACTGTAGCTGGTAGAGTAGCAAGAGGCGTATTAGGTTTAGCTGAATTTGTAAAAAGAAGTGTATTAAGTTTTCTAGGATTTCAAATTTTCGTCGAATGGCCTATCGACGGGGTAATACAAATTTGGCTTAATAGGTATTTAGAAAAGATATTTGACAGTAATTTTAATCCTAATCGATTAGCACTAACGGAACAAGAGATCGAAGAGTTAAGAAAAAATAAGGACATACCTGATAAATGGGGCGGTTTGACTAAGTATGAATGGGCTGAGCTTTGGAAGTTGCTCAAAGCATTATATTTCAATAAAATTAGCTTAACAGAAGATAACAGAAGAAGATTGCATGAATTACTTGACAAAGCAGATGCAAAACATGTAAATGCTATGATATTGAGATTAAGAAAGCTTGCGATAGAAATTAAGTGGAAAAAAGATTTAATAGAAAGGTTTAGAGCAACATATAGAGCAGTGTTTGAAGATCTTATAAACTGTGAGAGAATAGATTATAGAATGTTAAGCAAGATTAAAGATGAGGTTAAGAAAACTATAGAAACTATTAATGCAAATACAAGTTACAAAAGAGTTTTTATTCCAAAGGATTTTGACTGTCATAAATCAAATTATAGCTACGGACATTTTGATAGGTTATCAGGAGCAATTTTTTTTGGACAAAGATATATAAAAGATGGTTATGAAAATGAAGATGCTGATGAATTAGGCTATAGGAAAGAAAAATGGAAATATTGTGAATATTTTTTTAGCACTTATATAGCAAGATGGCCAGAAGATGAAGAAATAGGAATGTCATATAAAGTTTATATAGATTCAAAACAAGAAGAATTTACAAGGCTACGAATGTATGCAAGTAATTATTACTTATTAGATTTACTAATAAAGCTTTACAAAGATGAAGTAGTTAAAATTAAAAATGCCAAGCTAATAAAGAAAAATGACATGTTATACATTATGATGTTGTTTGAAGGCGAAGGTGAATATGAGTTAAAAAACAATAAACTGAAGAAAAAGTTAAAAAAAGAGCGTTATTTAATGCCCTTGAGCGAAGCGATAGGATATGGATATTTGTCTTTTCGGGATAGAAAGTTAGAAGATAAAAAAAATGAATTTGCAAGTTCGAACGGAAGAAGGCCTAAAGCAAGTAGATACAAAGATGAAGACTTAATGAGTTTTTCGTTAGTAAAACCTGGGACTAATGAAGGTTTATTTATAGGAACTCATGCGGCGACAGGTAACTCAAAAGGAAAATTTATTTGGTTTTACGAAAATAACCGCAAGCGTATATATATATCAAGTGAGGTTGTGTATAATGACAAAGCAGAAAAAGATAAGGAAAAGGTTTTGTTAAGGATTTATTATGATTATTATGCCTCTGAGTACAAAGTAAGGATATACCAGACTAAAAATGTCTGGTGGAAAGAGATAGGCGTAGATACAGATTCAGGAGAAATAGAAAGTGTGCCGCCCACGATGCATGGAGATTTTGATTATAAAGTTGATGAAAAAGTTTATACGCCAAAAAACAAAGATAAAGAATTTGTGAAAGAGTTTGAAATTCCGCTATTAGTAGAAGGTATTACAATTGAAAAGCTATCTGACTATTTAGACTATCCAAGCTTAGAAAGAGATTATTACGACGAAAGAAGCGAGCATAATGATGAAGAATTTGCTATAGAATGTTTTTTAAGTGTCTAAAAATACAAGTTTTAAAATATCGTTATCAAGTTCAATTCTGAATAGGCCAAAGTCTATTATATGCACATCATTTTGCAACGCGGTTTTGATATAATGATATAGTGTGTTTATTACATATTCTGCGTTTTCGCCGTATAAAAGTGATAAATCTGACAAAACGAGTTTATAAGTTCTTACATTCTTATGCGTTATCATGCTGTTACAGTGCTAAATCGTATCGCACGAAAATCTCCAAAAACATTTCTCATCAACATCCATCCTAATCTACATCAACTTTTATACATACTCACATAATAAGCATGCTATTAGCAAAAAACAAGAGAGGCAAAATGCTCTAACTTTTTCCGACTTTTCCGCCCTTTCAACACGTGATAAATTTCACAATCTCTAGACTTCGCACCACACCGCACCACCACGCACCGCCCGCCCTCACACCGCACCTGCGCCCCCG